>JBHLKP010000205.1:0-7039 GCA_048886525.1 Candidatus Hodarchaeota archaeon
ATAAACATTCTAAACGCTGGTGTGTGAAATAATAACCAATGAAAGGGCTTCAACGGTCTATAACGGTAGGTTGTGCTTCTAATACGTTGATCCCATCGAATGACTAAACTACGTTTTGTTTTAAAGTTAAAATTCGTCTTCTGATATTGATCTTGATCTATCCCGAGAATATCTATCTGTTCAATATCCCCAATTCCTAAACCTTGGTCGTGAGCCATTTTAATATAATCTATCTTGAGTGGATCAAATCCCATTAATTTTGCTGAAATAGCGTCTATGGCTACTTGATCTTCACTTGCAAGAATAAGATTGGTAGCAATCGGCTCCATAATTCTTGGTCCAGCGCCATCTCCTGAGACAGTTCCATCCATTACTGCAAGTAAACCTTTATGGATTTCTTTTTGGATGGTAAGTAAATCAACTAGAATTTCGTGAATAACTCTATGAGAATGATGTCGATATTTCGGAATTAATCCACCAAATGCGTTTTTCAAAGCTCCTGTTGTTACAGTATGTCCATGAGTCTTAATTGTGGGCAGATGTACAATATTGGAATCTAGATAAACCTCTGGTACTATTATTTTATCTTTAAATAATTCCCTCATCCATGGGACATCCCCCTTTGGATTATAATTCACCCATTTTTCATTTGTTAATGGCCTGTATTGTGTTTCATATTTCTTTAAAATTGGAAGCCACTTATTAAGATGAGCTCCTTTCCAAGGATGAGTAACAACTGTTTGGTTCTCCACTGGTATTATTTTACTAGGTTCAAATCCATCATTTCTTAGTTTTCGTAATACACCATCGAGTTGCCAAGGGGGAGTTGAACATGCTGGGTAGAAAAGAGTCCAAGAAAGATTAATTTTAATGATTGTATCTATTTGCTTATCAATGAAAGAGGTGTAATTAATTAGGTCTAATGCTCTTACATAATCTTCTAAGACAGTTTTAGCATTGGTAGGTACGACAGCAACTTTGGTCATTACGATCACTGTTAATCTGACAGTTTAGAGTTATTTAAAAAACAAAAATTCTTATTGAATATACTTTTCGTCTCTATAAATGAAACTGGAAGAAGTATAAAGATAAAATGTTCATATCAAAATGGTCTTCTAAATTTGATTGTTTATTCTATTTCTCTTGAAAGTGAATCTGATGAATATATTGGTTTCCAGTGTATTTTTCTCATTTCTACTTGGGGTGCAGCACGATTAGAAACATACTGGGCTATTTTTATTGACATAGAATAATAGATTGCCGATAGTAATATCAGAAAAAAAGCAAAACCTAACCCCAAAAAATCAGTTAATTCCTCATATTGACTTTCATTAGGTTTAAGGAGGTTCTCAACAGAACTGACAAGAGAGATAAAAATTAATGGTATGAATAGGAGGTAGATTGAGCATTTTATCGTCACTAGTCCATTTAGTGGGTTTTGAGTAGTTTTCGACGTGAGATATGAGCTAGGTATCGCTGCTAGTAAAACTGAACTCCAAAATAGGAGAATCAGAATTATATTAAACATCTCTCTAAGGGAACTGGTGACTACATTCTTTTCATAGCTTGGAACTGATAATACATCACGGAGTTGGGCGGATACAAAAGCTAATCCTAGACATATTCCCAACGTTAAAAAAAATGACCCAATTCCTAGAATGATGACTCCTAGACGATTGAATTTCTTAATTCCAACCCTCATGATCTTTTATTCCTAATAAAGAGCGCTTTGATATAATTCATATCTTAAGAATTTCATAACAGACAAGTTAAACACTACTTGAAAATATAAATGAGTTACTATAGATGTATTTTTTCTGGTAAAGTTCCGAGGAATATAAGTTTATAAACATAATATTCTCCCACAGACATAACTAGCACAAACAAACGGAAAAAAAAGTATTTGTGTCGAAATGAATATAGTTGGAAAAATCGAGAGGAGAGGGAGAAAGAAGCTAAAAAATTTAGAATATTAGGTATTATTTTCATCTTTATAGGGATATCAAATCCCGTCTTCCTGATTCTCGCGATCATTTTTTTGAGTAGATCCAATCAGGTGAAAGAAAAATATGCAGCCCAAAATGAAACAATTGAAACCCAAACTTTTTCTACTTATGCCTTTAATGTGCATGAAAATCGATTCTGTCATATGTGTGGAATAGAATTGGAACCTGCCGATAAATTCTGTTTCTCATGTGGAACAGGCCAAGATTAATGATAGAATCCTTTGAGCGAAAAGAAAACAAACGCTTGCACTAATTGAAGGATTTAAAATGATGCTAATTCTGTAAAAAATTGATATGACAGAAGCTCAAACAAAATCTAGCTTGTTTTCTGAGATCCAAAAAATCCTTCGTTTCTGGATAAAAGCAGAATTAATACTTCTGGTGATTACTACAGTAATTCTCATATTTAATCTTATTACTGGTAATCTAAAAGATATAATCTCAGTGAAAACACTAAAATTAATTTTAGATACTCATGGAGGGATCTCTCTCTTAATTGGGTTTTTTTTCTTATTCCTATTTTCTTTAACTTCAAACAGAGAATATGTTGTAAGAACTGCTGCAAGGTTTAGAGCTCCCAATCAATTGCATTACTCGGATGACATACTAAAAAGACAAATGTCTGATTTTCATCGTGCTTTTGGTTCCGCTTTAGTAATAATTTGTGGATTTTTGAGTCTTGGCATTTCTTATAGAAGTTTTTGATTAATTTCGATCTTCTATCGAAGAAGTGCAGATCATTGAACGTGTTCGTGAAACCCCCTCCATTCCAGCAATTTTAACTAAGTTAGATTCAAACGAGTCGATATTTTGAGTTCTCATCTTAAGAATAATATCTTCTTGACCAGCTACATGATGAAATTCTAAGATATCTAACTCATCCATCTGAAGCTTAAGTTCATCATGTAAGCCATGAAAGCCATGAATTCCTTTTCCAGATCCAATTTCGATTAAAATAAATGCAGTTATATCTTTTCCAAGTTTTTTGTCGTCTGTAATTACTGCAAATCGTATGATACCAGATTCTTCTAGTTTTTTGATCCGTTTTTGAACTGTTTGCCTCGCTACATCTAATTTATCAGCAATTGTTTGATGGGACATCTTGGGGTTATGTTTTAGCAGTTTAATTATCAGTTCATCTTTTTCGTCAATAATTTTCTCTCTTCTGAATTGAGCCAATAGTATCACCATTATATAAAGTAAATAGCAAGATGCTAATAAACTTTTTTATATGATATAACAATTGGTGTCTAAAAATGTATTTATACTAGCAGAGAGTAAGATTTATATGGCAAGGAGTTGATAATGTGAAAGCAAATTCCTTTGAAAGTAATTTCTATCAGAAAGTAGTCGATTTAGGTCTAAATCGTCCTTGGAGTATTCTCTTCGGAGTATTATATACCATAATAGCAATATTTGCTCTAACAAATGTCGTTGGGCGTTATCCATTTGAACTAAATCAAAATTTAGTGCTTTTTCTGCTCTCATCAGTTGTATTTCTTTTACTAATTATTATTGGATATTCATTACATACTAATGGATATCGTGTGATCTGGGGATTATCTTTCCTAGTTTACGCTGTAACTTTTGTTGGTTTTTCGTTGAACGCTATAAATATTTCAATTGTAAACCTGAATAACCCATTTTTCGCTCAAATCTGGTTACTTCCTTTAATTCTCTTTAGTAGCGGTATATGGATTGGAATAACCAGTCTATTCTTCGAAAATAAAAAAATCATTTACCTCCCCTCCCTCTTCATATTTATTCTCGGAAATATTTGGTATTTATTTGGTCTAAACATATTAAATAATTTAGAATTGACTATATCCGTCTATTCATTGGGAATATTAGCTCCAGTTATTCTAGGATCTACAATTGTTTGGTATCATTTTGGTAAATATACTCGATACGTTTCTCCTTGGTTTTTCACACTTGGTTTTGGGTTATTAGGGATAGTACATATTTTTTGGAATCCTTGGGTTAGTGGAGTTCTTGGACAAATGAATATTCCATTTTTTATCCTATTCATTATTTCTCTCAGCCTTATCCTCAAAGGCTTCCTTACATTAACGAAGGAATCCACAAGCTGCCGTAACCTATCTTAATTCTTTTGGGATGAGGGAGTTTATTTTGCACTTCTAAGTCCTTTGTCAATCATTTCAAAACTATTTATTTTTATTTTCAGTTATAATTAATATTATTAACAAACATATCTTTATTTGAAGAATAATTAATAAATTATGCCCAGATGGAAAAACTAGAAGGCTTTACTCAAATTAGCTTTTAATTTTATGTTGATGGCAATCATTTATTGCCCAAGTAATCAAAGGTTGCAAGCTTTCTTGCAAATGAACTCCCTTAGGACTTAATTTATACTCCACTCGAGGAGGAATTTCGTTATATTGTTTTCTCTCTACGATCAAATAGTCTAATAGTTCATTTAAACGTGAAGATAATGTAGTATCACTTATCTTCTCAGAAGTGAGAGCTTTAATTCTGTTTTTAATTTCTGAATATCTTAAAGGTGTTGAATTTCGTGGTAAAACCATGATAATAAAGATCATCCATTTTCTACTGATCAGTTTGAGATATAAAGTGAGAGGTTTTAAACAAACTCCATTTATTGCAGTTGGTAGACATTTTTGGACTATTTCATGTCTAGTTTCCAATTCTAAATACCACCGTAGAAACTAACGAACTGTTTAGTTATCAATTTATATAGCTTTAGTTATTGCGGTTAATGCACTTAATAAAGTTAAATAAAAGGGAATTAAAATGTCAAAAAAGAGAAATTGCTCCTGTGGTAAGCATAAAAAAGGTCATCATGAAGAAATGAGTCATTCAGAAAAAGTAGAACACTTAAAAGATTGTCTTGGAGACGTAATCCATAAGCTTGAGTGCGTTAAAGAGCTAATAGAAGAATTACCTTTAGAAACAAAATAAGGGCTTAATTTTTTAATTTTTCTAACATTTGTTCAATTATTTCAATGTTTGATTCATGTACTTGATTCTGTACTAACTCTAATGTCTTCTCACGACCTATTTCTTTATATATTTTTTTTAAATCCAGAGATTGTAGTATTTGTTTTGTAATAGGGCGTTTCGCATCCCAGTGAATGAATGATTCATAAAATTCTAGAGATATTGAATGATTTAACAAAGAATAAAGCAATATCGCCTCTTCGAATGAATTTATTGAAATAAAATAACATGTATCATCAAATACAACTGGTTTTCCACTAAATGTTTGAATTAATCGAAAATGAATCTTCTTATAAAGACCAGAGATCGCAATCTTCCAAGGAGAGAATGAATATTCTCCAACACCAAAAATTGAGAAGCGAGGACGATTTTTGTAAATTGAACTAGCTCGTGCGTCAAGTTTCTTTGCATTTTTCAGAAGATACTCCCAGGTTAATGGAGCTTTTGTTTTTATTATTGAAGTTTCTTCTCCAATACACTTCTGGGGAACAATCATCCATTTTTTAATATTATCTACGCGATTATTCGCTACATCCGAGCTCTTCAGCATTGGGTATAGATAATCCTCTTCTATCAAAACCTGTTCATTGAATCCATTGAGGAATAACTCCCCTTTTTTTGTTAACTCCATGACCCTAGCGCAATCATGTTTTATTCCAGATCGCCAAATATACTGACTTTCTCCTTGTAGATGACTCCATTTCTGATAAGTGTTTAAATTGGCAATGATTTCACCGTTGACAACACCAATTTTTTGGATTAAATTTCCTAATCCTAAAGAATGGTAGATTTGACATGAATAAGAACGAATATTAGGCTTTAAATGACAAATAAAAAGACAAGCATCAACTGAAACTTTGAAATATTCCTTTGTATCAATCAAATGCATACTAGCGCGTTTTAATGTCAGTTGATTATCGTGACAATACATTAAGGCCTTTCTCGCGACACTTGTTTTACATAACATCGCAAGTACTCCATCATATCCACTGAGTGCCTTTAGAAGAGTGATGATAACCCATTCAGAGATATCAAAATTACTTTTACCAGTTTTCGCTTCTAATCCACGATATTTGTGAATATTAAATTTATCGGGTAAATTGTTTCCGTTTAAGACTGTCATTTCTGCTGAAGTTATCCAAGGTGGATTTCCAATTATTAATATAGGTTTTTTAAGCGAAGTTATCTCTTTTTTCCATTCTACTTGAAAAAAGTCTGCTTCTTTTATGTCTATGTTGTTTTTTTTATTGATCTGAACCAATTTTTCTTTTACAGAGCTAACATATTCCTTATTTATATCCATTCCGACAATATGTGCATTTGGAAATGTTTTAATTACCGCGAACAGAAAAGATCCAGTGCCACAGGTTGGTTCAAGAATTGTAGAAGGTTTTATTCCAATTATTCTTAGGAAATCTACTATGTGAAAAGCTAAATCCAAAGGGGTCTGAAAATCTCCAAATTCTTTAATTCTTAGTTTTTTTTGGATTTTCAACTAACCCATCTCATAATAATGAAACCAGTTCCTCTTAGAGAAGAGAAACTCTTAAACTAAAAAAATAAGCTCTTACTCATTAGAATTTATTTTCAGGATAGTTGTTGAATATGAGAGTCATCGAACATAGAAGACATTCTATGATGCCAATTTCATCTCCCCATCTTAATCAGAAAGGTGTTGATCTTGCTCGAAAAGTAGGGGACACAATGGGGAGATTTGATTATGTTATTACAAGTACAATGCCTCGGACTTTTGAGACTGCACTAGCAATGGGTTTTGCTGTAAATGAAACCCTCAAAGAACTGGGTCCATTTAGTTCCTCTGTGACTCAAGAAGTTTCATGGAATTCAGGATTTAAACAGATAGCTCAAGCTTTCAAGAATAATGGAGCAACAACTCTCTGGGCTAAATCTTTAGCGAGAATATTTGTTAAAATAGCTCATAAAGTTACAGAAAGTGGATCTGTTTTGGTGATTAGTCATGGTGGTATTGTAGAAGGTAGTACAATTGGATGTTTTCCAAATTTCGATTTTACTTCATGGGATAGATCTGT
>JBHLKP010000206.1:0-6933 GCA_048886525.1 Candidatus Hodarchaeota archaeon
GATTTTATTCATTATTTGCCATATTAATAATCTTTATTAATCTTCTGACAATTTAAGTAGAATTTGAAAACTAATTTGGTAACAATTTAATTAATAGATGAAACGTATTTTAAAGAATGATTGTCACTAATCATTCAAAAGAATGAAATTAATTAGATATTATGACTATTCAAAAAAAAAAGGGAAGATTCGGAATTAGATTTTCAGATCAATGTGGAAATAAACATCGGAATTTGGTTAATCATCGTGATAATTGAATGAAAGTGAAAATTCATGAAATATCGCAAGATGGGAAAATATGGTTTAAAACTCTCCGAAATTAGCATTGGAACAATGTACCACGGTTCATATATCAAAAAAGAGGCTGCACTAGCATGTTTAAAGGAAGCTCTCAATCAAGGAATCAATTTTATCGATAGTGCAGACCGATACGGTATTATGGATTCCGAACTACCAATCAATAAGCGTACACGCGCTGAAATAATTCTTGGGGAATTTTTGAAAGATTATGAGAGGGATGATATAGTAATTAGTAGTAAAGTATTCAAACAATTACGTAAAAGTGTCAATAGCGGTGGATTATCACGAAAACATATAATAGAATCGATTAAAGCCTCTCTCAAATATTTACAAACTGAATTTCTAGATATATACTTCTGTCATAGACCTGATCGTAGTACCCCTTTAGAAGAAACAATAAGAACAATGACGAATCTTATAGAGGATGGTCTTGTACATTATTGGGGAACTAGTTGGTGGCCTCCCTTTCTTGTAGAACGTACAATTGGAATTGCAAAGGAATCGGGACTTATTCCACCTGCAGTTGAGGAACCTCCTTATCATTTCAATTCACGATTTATTGAAGTTGAGTTATTTGATGTGGCTAATTTTCATGGTTTAGGGATAACAGCATTTGAAGCATTAAGCTCAGGATTATATACAGGAAAGTACTTGGAAAATATACCAGAAGATAGTCGTTTTGCTATTGATGAGATTAAAAAGAATATTCCACATGATTTATTAGAAAAACGAAGAGTTCAAATATTAAAATTAATGGAGATAGCAAATTTGATCGATGTACCTTTGAGTCAATTGGCACTAGCGTGGGTATTAAGAAATCCAGAAATATCTTCTACGATTATGGGAGCATCTAAACCTGAACAAGTTATTGAAAATTCAACAGCGAGTGAGATCTCATTAGATACTGAAACTATTGAACGAATCGAAAATATCCTTGATAATAAGCCCACAACACCCTATAGACAATGGGTGTAATGAGTAAATTCCTATTAAATATTTTAAATTATGTACTGATTTGGAGGAGGCTATTAATCAGTATATTGAGATTTTGGGATTTGAGCTCTTAAAAAAATACGATTACCCTCCAAGAGCTCTTCACAATTAATTACATTATGACTATAATTATAAAAAATGATTAAAATAATTAACCCTTCATATAGTCGGTTATATAACCTGATATGAGAATCAACTCGTTAATTCTACTTAAAGTAATCATTATATTACATAAGACAGAATTTACCTACATTTTAACAAATTTTCTGCCTTTTATCATGGAAATAAAATAGGAAAGATAACAGATATGCAAAGAAATAATAATATGATTTATCTTGTGACTGCACTATTTGCTTTTGGCCGATCCTTTTCAGGAGCGAATTATCCTTCCTATGTTGAAGTATTAGGAGGCACTATTGTCAATTACGGGTTTATCCAATCGGTCGAAACTTTTTTTAGTTTTATTTGCTTAATTCCAGCAGCATTCTTAGCTGATAAAATTGGACATAAACGATTAGTGATAGCTAGTGCTATCATGAGTACCTTGGCATATTTAATAATTGTTTTTGCCCCTGATTGGCAATATTTAATATTGGGTGGAGTTAGTGTTGGATTGGGAAGAGGAATGTTAATGCCCTCACAGGTAGCTATCCTAGCTAATAGTAATCCTCCGAAAAAAAGAGTTAGAATATTTACAGCTAATGAAATAGCTCGGTGGTCTAGTCTTGCATCTGGTTACTTTTTATCCTCCTTTTTTTTTATACAATTTCAGAATGAATTATCTTATAGAAATCTTCAACTAACCTTAATTATTACCTTTTTGGTTATAGCTCTGGCAATTATACCGTCTATATTATTAATTGGAAATAAGAAGGTACTTCAATTAAATGATGGTAATTCAAAAGTTCAAGAACCGAATATGAATATTCATGAAATTATTAACAGTCCTCAAGGCAAATTTATTTTGGGATTCTTACTTATGTCTTTAGTAATTGGAGCTGGGGCAGGATTTCTTGTTCCTTTCACACAACCGTATTTTCTTCGTTTCTTACTTAAACCATCAGAAATAAATTTAATTATGGGTATAACACAGATTATAACAGCAGTTTTCATGGGATCTATTCCATTTTTATCTACAAAATTAAGCAGTGTAAGAGTTATTTACCTTACGCAAGGATTATCAATACCCTTGATACTAATACTAGCTTATAGTACACTCCTCCCATTATCTATATTTGCATATGTGTTTAGGATTGTACTTATGAATATGAGTAGTCCAGCACAAACGACAGTACTCCAACAATACGTTCCAAAAAAGTCTCGTGCCACAGTTCAATCATTAATGAGAGCAACTGATCAAATAGGTAGAAGCTTTAGCCCAACAATAAGTGCTATTATGATTAGCGAAACAGATGGGTTTTCAATATCCTTTACAACAACAGCCCTATTCTATTCTGTAGCAGTACTGATTTTATATTCACTTACACGTAGTTTAAGAGGAAAATTAGATTTCAGTTATATTTAGTTATTATAATAAAAAACATCTTAATACTCTTAAAAAGTATAAGAAATTTATTCTTATTTAGTAGAGTATAATAGAGGCCTTAAATGATGGTACGATCTTTTATCTGTGTTGAAATTACCGATCAAGAAATTACCTCGGTTCTAAACAATTATATTAATGAGTTAAAAATGGTAAAAGGAGTTCGAACTGTTAAATCTTCGCAATTACATCTCACATTAAAGTTCTTAGGAGAAATATCAGAAAAACAACTGGTTTCTGTTCAAGATTCGATTAAAGAAATTAAATTTCCTTCATTTGAAATAGCTTTGGAAAAATTTGGGGTTTTTCCTAATATAAACAGAATTAGAGTTATCTGGGTTGGAATATCGGATGGTAATGAAAAACTGAAAGAGCTAGCTCACCTTATTGAGGAATCCCTCCAACCATTAGGTTTTTTTAAAGAAAAAAGACCATTTTCACCTCATTTAACTCTTGCTCGTGTTAAATATTTGAAAAGTGATGAAAAAAAAACCCTAGTACACATAATAAAAAACGCAGAAAGGATCGGTACGCAATACATTGATGAGGTTATTCTTAAAAAAAGTGCTTTAACTCCAAATGGCGCAATTTACGATAATTTACTTGTTGTACCTCTTTCCAATTTGTGAATATTAATTTATCAACAAAAGGTCAACTCTTCACTGAATCTAACTTTAATAAAACTCATCAAAGTACATAAACTAATAATTTTAGAATTAAAAGAGAGAAATCCCCACCTTTGTCGTTTTTCTAATGAGATTTATTCTCACTTTTAATAGCTGGAAAAGATTCAGAGTACATAACTTTCTTACATTCATCACAAAGGTGTTTCGACGAATCAGTAGGGTTAGGATGAACCTTTAATTTTGATGATTCTAGACGTCCACATTTGTCACAAGCAAATCTATTTCCTAATTTCATATAATCACCGAGTAATAGTGTAATTTATTACGGGTATGAATGAAATTACACTTTCAACAGTTATTCTGTCCTATACGAATATAAGTTTTCCTAGACAAAGAGTTCGAACCAATCATAACAACATTTTTTATCATTGTTATATTTTATCAAAAAAATGAAGCTCCAAGACCAATAATGATAAAAATTCATTGTAAATGCGTATTGAGCTTATAGATTCCATCTGATGGTTGTAATGTCCGAAATTACCTCTGATTTTAAATATGAGTTGATACGAAATGCTGTTAAATTCGGAGCCATATTTGGATATCGAATAAATATTGAAGGATTGAATGGTTTAAAGGGCAATTTGGATTTACTTAAGGATGGATCTATTTTTGCAGGAAATCATGAAAGCGTGATTGATGCTTTTATAATGGGGCTAGTACTTCCCCCTGAGTTGAAACAAAAAAGAATTTTCTTTCTTGGGAAAAAAAGTGCCTTATGGCGCAATCGATTCTGGGGAAGTATGATGGATTACTTTGGTGTGATTCCTGTCCTGCGGCGAGGTAATCAGGAGGCCGTTCGCCGTGGGATAAGTGTCCTAGAAAGAAAGCATGCTCTAGGTATATTCCCAGAAGGTCACATTAGGTATTCAAAGAAAGAATTAGAGGGAAAAATCGGAGTAGCAAGATTTGCATTTGAAACAAGTTCGCCTGTAGTCCCAGTAGGAATCATTGGAACAGATGGGGTTCTTCCATATGGAGGAAACTGGCCAAAACCAGGCAAAAAAGTATCGATTTTTGTAGGAGAGCCTATTTTCCTTGTGGATTGGTATGAACGCCGAGATATGTACGATCCGTATGCTTTGCGAGCTGCAACAGATCTAATTATGAATAAAATTCGAATTCTTTCAAAGGGATATGGAATTCCCCCTGAGACAGCCCAATTTCTACGATGTATGGAAGGAGTATCAGAAATAATTACTCCCCCTAGGTGGCTTTTACAGAAAAAAAATATTGTAAAATCTTGGAATAAGGAAAAAAAGAAAAAATCTGTAAGTAATTCGTTTAATGAATGGCTATCTACTGTTCCACAACCAAAATCCACTGTTAAGAATAGTAAAAAACCGCAAAAAGAACTATTTACCCCCAAAAAGACAGACTACAAAGACCCTTCAAAGGAATTTATAGATTGGCTTGATGATCAACTCTGAATAGAGAAAAATACTTTATCAACTTAAAATATATGCTTTCTGCTTAAATTGTTTATTTGAGTATTTTAGATGTCGCTAAAAAGCGATTGATTATTTGTAATGAACATTAATTGAAGGTGAAAAGTCATATCATTATGTGTGATGAACGATGTTGCCAAAAATGGTTCATGCAGCTGACGGAATTTTAGTCGATACTGAAGGAAAAATAATTCTTATAAAACGAAAAAGTGAAACTTTCAATAACTTCTGGGCATTACCAGGAGGAGTAGTTGAAAGTAGTGAAACGGTTGAAGATGCCTTAAAAAGAGAAATGAAAGAGGAAACAGCTTTATTAGTTGATCCAAAGGAAATACTTGGAGTTTTTTCTGATCCAAATAGAGATCCACGAGGTAGAGTAATCTCAACTGTATTCATTTGCGATTATCACGGTTTTCCTAAAGCTGGATCTGATGCTGGAGAACTTAAAAAGTACTCTCTTGATGAAGCACTATGTTTAAGACTAGCATTTGACCATTACGCCATCCTTCAAGCATATAAAAGATGGCTCACCAAAAAGGGAACTTATTGGTCGAAAAAGCTAGTAAAAATGAATAAAATTAATGAAGAATTAATTCTCTAGTATAAGGTAAAACTGGATTAAATGATATAAGTTAACCACCATATCGTATTAAATAATAATCCTACCATTATTGATCCGATCGATATCAATTTAAGGTTGAGCGATGAAAAATTATGATCTTGAAATAATAGGGGGAAAACTGGAAACAATGGAAATGTTGTACTCTGAAAACGTGCATAATTGCTTACTGATGTAAGGAAATTTATCCCTAGAAAACTGCAGAGAAAAATAATTGTTAAATGGTATTGATATTCTAATTTTTCTATTTGTGACCATTTAATTAGCTTATAGACAGAAAAAAGTCCTAGGCCAAATGTTAGGACTCCAAGAATGAAATAAGCTAATTCAAATATTGAACTGGAAGATAATATCCAATAAACATAATCTAACCACCAAAAAAAAGGAATACCAAATATATCGTTTGCTTTTATACCAAGAAATCTTCTATAAACAACATTTTGATAAGTCAATGGTACCCAAAAATCATTATACACAACCCATGACTGAATGAAGGAGCTAAAACCAATAAGAAACATACTAACTATAGAAATCCCTATTTTAAATATTTGAGTCCAATCCAAATCTTTTTCTTTCCACCATTTTCCGATATATACAAGGAGCAAACCAATAACGAAGAAAGCTCCATTAAATCTTAATGCAAAAGTCATGGATGCAGCAATAGCAGCTAATAAATATCGACGGTGGTAAAAAAATGTCCAAGCTAATATTTGATAAAATAAAAATAGAATTTCACTTGATGCGAGTATTAAAAACGGACTCATGAATAAGAATTCAAAAGCAATTATTAATGCAAGACATTCATTCCTTTTTAGCTCGAAACAATCAAATAAGAAATTATATAATAGGAAAACGGTAAATAACGCGGCTAGATATTGAATGAGTAGGATTGAAAGATATAAAGCAATGTTGGGTGGAAGTAATAGAGAAATAATACTATATGGTAGTAGAAAGTGTAAACTAGTAGCTACAAGATGATAAGGATAAGGAGGATTAACTGGATCTAGAGTATTAGCTATAAATTTCCATGAATCATTTGCATAAGCAAAATAAGTTCCAGCAGAATATAAAGTATTTAATGGGTCTGTTTGGAAGATAATGAATGCGATCATTAGTAAGATAATGAATAAACAAGTATGAATGAGGAATATTAGAGAATAAACTTGGAATTTTTTTGAAGAGAGTATCTTTTCAAGAGTTTTATTAAATAGAGAGTGAATGTTTTCTCACACTCCAGATTCTATGCACTTAATTTATCAAGAAATATCGTATAAGAGATTATCACAATTGGATTAGGCTTTTACAAATTAGATTCAAAGTGCTTTTCAAATGTTCGTGTTTTCTTAA
>JBHLKP010000207.1:0-6807 GCA_048886525.1 Candidatus Hodarchaeota archaeon
TGGAATTATTCAAAACCAACTGCACATATTTTTGAATGGAATTCCCCTTATGATACTCTTGAATTAAATGGTAGTATGGTGTTATGTTCTGCTGTATCAAGAGAATTTAAAGTAAATACTGGTAGTAATATTTCTTTCAGTTATCCAATAATCCCTGGACTATCTTTTGGTAAGACTTTATTAGACTTATATTGGTATCTTTTTGGAAGTAATTACACAAGAGCTAGAGAAATCGCCTTAGAAGGGCTTTCGAATCTTATTGAAACCAGCAAAGAAAGTTTATCTTTCTCAAATGAAACTAAAGAAACTCGTTATACAACTTCAAACATTTCAGTTTCAGGAGTATCTAAAGAAATATGGGGATCAGTGGTATATACGACAGTTGAAACCTTAACGAGTGTAATGGGATTAAATATATTTAGAAATTCAATATTAAATATAGATTTGTCACCATTTACTCATTTAATCTTAAAAGTTTCACAACCATATAATATCACGCTATTAGAAGAAATTAAAAATGCTGCTTCTGAATTAGATGACATTCAATCAATTCGTTTTCATTATGATTTTCAAGAATCAATTGAAACCTCAATGGGGTTTTTTAATATAATTATTGGAGTATTTTTAGCTTTTGCTTCTCTATTAGCAGGCGCCGCTATCTTTACGACCATTTATGTGAACTTCCAAGAACGTCAGAATGAAATTGCGACAATGTTAACACTTGGTCTTTCAGATAATGAATTTCTAACGATATTAACGATCGAGAACCTCTTCCAATCGATCCTTGGCATATTATTTGGCATCCCCGTTGGTTTTAGAATGTCAAGCTGGATCTTAGATAACATCTTAAGGCTATTCTATTTTGAAATTACTATACTTCCTTTAACTTGGGTTATTTTATGGGGAGGTGTGATTGTTATTGTACTCTTATCGCAATTGCCAGCTTTTTATCGTGGTATTAGGTTAGATTTGGCTGTTATTACAAAGGAATTATCTATTTAGCTCAATTTTAAAGACCTTCTAAAGTAATTAAGCCCTCTTCTAACTAGTGATAGGTAATAAGGCCTAGGGTGAATCTTATTCTTTTTATTTAAATTGAACCATTAATAAGGTATGATTTATAACTTTGAATTCATATTCAGATTCGCAACCATTAATAATTCTATGGAAGTACACCAAAAATGGGTCTTAATTCAATACTCAATACATATTGTCGGAAATTTGGCGCAGTATTTATGTTTATTATTCCGTTGATCATATTATTTTGCATGTTATTGGCTGGATTTCAACCTACAAATCCTATTTTACTATTTGCTGCATTATTTTGGATCTTATTATTATTAAATTCTTTAATGTTTTTATTGAATGGATTATTAATAATAAGAAGTTTCAAAAAAGAAATTAAGAAGAAAACTGAAGAAGGATTCCCAGTAGAAAGTTTAGAAGGCTTTTCGGCAGTTTCACGTTTTGTTACTCAAACACTGGCGTCATCTTCATTAATCTCAGTCATTGTTGCGTTTTCACTCTTGGTTTTTCTACTTTCACTTGCAGTAATCCCAACACTCCAACTTGTTATTCCATCTTTTCCAGATATTGGAAGCCTTCTAGGTATCAATATGGAAGCACCAGATTTGGATTTAGAGATTGCAAATAAAGTTGGATCATTTCTAGCTCCAATTGTCATGGTAAGTGCCATTGGCTTAGTACTTATTGCAATTGGAATCTTGCTACTATTAAAGATTCCAGAAAAACCAAGTTTTGAAGTGGGAGCATTTTTAAAATATTATTTCCCTAGAACAACACCATTAATTCTTGACAATTTGCTTTCTGATAGTATAATCGCATTTCTTGATCCAATCACACGAATGCGATTCGATGAATGGACTGATTCCATAAGAAATGGTTTAAGAAACGATTTTGAAGCTTATGTAGATCCTGTTACAAGATTAGAGCGAGCCAGGGAAAAAATCCTCTTACTTTTTTACTTGAAAAAAAGAATGCCGCTTTTGCTTTCCGAAGAAATATTTGAAAGCGAATTAGGTGAAGTAATAAATGCAGATAAATTAAATGATTTTAAAATAGGGAAGAAATCGGGTATTGATTTCAAAGTCCTTAATGAAATATTTGACCGATTATATGATCGTATGCCAGAGATTTTCATGACAATTGATAAATTAGTAATCGAATTAACAGATAACCTTCAAGAATTCCGAGAAAATAAAGATATATGGGTTAGGACTTCTGCTCCAGAAAAGGTCATCGGGAATGAGAATCCTTTTAGAATCCTTTTTTTTGCACTGAATAAAAACACAGTAGAGTTTAGTAACAAGAAACGTCTTATAAATTTTCATATAGCTGGACCTCAAAGCCATTTTATGGAGTCTGTGAATTTTAATCTTGCTCTTGACGAGGCAACAGAGTTAAATATCGGAAGAGAGAACCTTCCTTTTATTTCCAACGGATCAATTGATATTCTTGGTATTCTAAGTAGAATCCTCCAAATAGGAGACGCAGTATGGTTTACTTTTGAACGAAAGAGCTATAAATCCCATTTATTTCATTTATCTATAAGTGAAGGCGATAAAGGAAGTATTTTTGGGGAAACGGTATCTATAAATGTTACAAGAGATTTGATGTTCTACATAAGAACTTATGGTGGAAAATTATCAGCAATTTCTGGCTTAATATTGCCGGTAGGTTCTTTAATCCTCAGAACTCTACTATAACCTAGCCTGTTATTGCTATTAATTTTCCCTACACTTTTTCAATCTTATTGATTATTTCAGGAAGCATTTTGAGAGTAGAAATCATTGAGATTTCAGAATCGCAATAATTTTGATTCGTTCGATTAATCCAAACCCCATAAATTCCTGCGTTTAAAGCACCCCTGACATCGGTCTCTAAATTATCGCCAACATATATAATATTGCATAAAGAGAGTTTTAATTCTTCAGCACTTCTTTTAAATATCTTAGAACTTGGTTTTGAGATTTTAATATCATTAGATATTATTATAGATTTGAAAAAGAAATCAATGCCAGTAATAGCAAGTTTCTTCCTCTGTTGGATACTATCACCATTACTAATAATCCCTAATTGGTAATGTTTAAGGGTGTTAAGGCAGGGAAGGACATCTTCATATAATGTCCAATTTTGTTCATATTTTCTTAGATATTGATTAAATATTGACCATGCTGCTTTTGATGATAATTGGCATTCCCAAGTTGAGAATACGGCTTGAACTCTCAATATTCGTTGTAGTTTAAAGGAAATTCGACCTTTCAAATATTCACTCATGTATTGTTCAGATTTGTTTTTCCACATTGCTTTAAATTCTTCTAAAGACGAGTTCGGAATTTTTCTCCTGTTTTTTGAATATAAATCTTCAATTGCTATCTCCTGAGCCAATTGATGATTTAATAGAGTTCCATCAATATCGAATACTATTCCTAAAATACTTGTGGGATTTTGACTAGCTTTTAAGGTTGGAGAAAAGTTATATTTTCTCAATATTTATTTCTCCCATTTCGAAAAGCTTTCTACCTTCCATTCCTCCTGCCACTGTTATTACTTGTCCTGAAATATGGCCAGCTAATTTATCTGAGGACAGAAACACAACAGTACTAGCAATATCTTCAGGTCTCCCTAATTTTCGGAGAGGCATTGTTTGTAGAGCAACTTTTATGCTTTCATGATTATTCATGAATTTTTTTGTCATTGGAGTTATAGTCCAACCAGGAGCAACTAAATTGACTCTTCCAGCCCCTTGAGAAGTATGATTGATAATTTCATTTTTCAAGGATAATACTAAACCAAAAAGTCCAGATTTTGAAACTGAATAGTCTACATGACCCGCTTCCCCAAAAACACCTGCAGTAGAACCAATAAAAACAATACTCGCGGAATCCCCTGGTAATTCAACCAAACTCTGCAAATAATATTTACTACAGAGAAAAGCTGATCGTAAATTAACATTGATAGTATTATCCCATTGTTCAACACTCATTTCATGAGCAGGGACATATTTTTCTGGCCAAATACCATGATTTATCACTAACGCATCTATTCTTCCAAAAGCATCAATACTATTCTTAAAAAGAGTTTTAATTGACTCCTGAGAGATCATGTCTGCTTTAAAATATTTAAAACTTCCTTTTAAGACAGAAGTCAGTTCTTCAATGCCTTTAATATTTTTATTAAAGTGTAGAGAAAGGACACATCCTTCCTCATCAAAGGATCGTGCAATAGCTTGACCAATACCCCCACTCGCTCCTGTAATGAGTACATGTTTTCCTCTGAGACCAGAATCCATTAATTAATCTTCCCTATGCGAAAATAATTTTAAATACAACTAAATAATATATCTTTAATCTATTCCTCTTAGAATTATCTGTCCAGAGAAAAGAGTCTGGACTTCATTTTGCATTAAAATGATAATTTCTTTTGAATAAGCTTCCACTTTCTTAAAAACTGGATTTGATACCCTATCATTTATGAATTGCTGCCAATACCATTTGACTTTATTTTGATTGATATAAGTAGCCATCTCCTTTAGTTCCCCTTTAGAAATAAAGATTGGACATAGAGTTGTACGATATTCAAACTTAGTAGATGATTGTTTATTCAAAAGAGAAATAGTAGTTTTTATATTTATATCGACGCCAGGAGACGCAAGTTCATAATATCGGCTATAGATTGTTTTGAGATCCATTGCAACATAATCTATAAGTTTATTTGTGAGTAAATATTCCAATTGTTCTGGAAAACCACCATTAGTATCAATTTTTATCTTATATCCTTCTTCAACAAGTTTTTCGATTAAATTTATTGTTTCACGATAAAGAAGAGGCTCTCCTCCAGATATTACAATAGAATTAATCCATTTCTTTCGGGAATTCAATTTATTTAGAATATCACCAATTAAAACCCACCTCTTAGGAGGTTTCATTAATGAAGGATTGTGACAGTACCCACAGTTAAAATTACATCCCCCAATAAATAGAGTTGAAGCTATTTCCTCCCCTGGGTAATCAAGCAATGTTGTTTGTTGTAAACCTACAAGAGGTAATTTAAAGGAACTAATTGAATTCATTGTTACCAAAATGCCGCTTTAAATCAGGTAAAAATTTATTCATACCCTTTACAGATGAGAATCGGAAGTATTCTTTATCGTTATCCAAAATTATTGCTGTTGGAACCTTTGTTATGTTGAATACCTCCGCAAGTCGAATCCCCTCTTCCGTTGCAGTATTAATAGTTTTTATTTTTGAGGGGTTTACTCTATTACTAATTTGCGCTTTAAAAGGTCTACATTTTGGACAAGTCTCTGAAATGAATAATGCGATATAAGTACCATTAGTCGGTTTTGCTGAAGCAGCAGTAGATCTGGGTACTTCCCCAACCAAATCTGATACTGTTTCATCACTGGAATTTGTTTGACTAGTTAAATCTTGCATATCCGAGAGAGAGCTTTTACCAATTTTAAACACTTTTCTCTCGTTGAATTCTTGTGTTTTACCATCATTCCATTTTGAAATCGGCCTAAAGTATCCAACTATTCTTGAATAAACCTCGGTCTGTTTTCCACAAATAGGGCATTCGAAATGTTTACCTTTAATGTATTTATGCTCTGTACAAATTGAAAATGTAGGTGTAATGCTAAAGTAAGGTAATCGCGTTTTTTCAGCAATAGTTCGAACAATATTCATACAGATTTTAGGATCAATTTCCTCTCCCAAGAATGAGTGGAAAATAGTTCCTCCTGTGTATAGAGGTTGTAATTCATCTTGATGCTCAATAGCATCTATAATATCGAGTGTAGCACCCACAGGTAAATGAGTCGAATTCGTTATATAAGGTACGTCATCAGTACCAGATAAAATGACATTTGGATACCATTTCCTATCTAATCTAGCAAAACGATATGAAGTACTTTCAGCTGGGGTAGCTTCGAGATTGTAGAGATTTCCTGTTTCAGCTTTGTATTCTTCACAGACATCCCGCATAAACAAAAGGATTTTTTTCGCAAATTTTAATCCTTCTGGTGAATTTATGCCTTTGTTTAAGAAATTTAAACAGCACTCATGCATGCCACATAATCCAATTGTCGAGAAATAGGTTTTAAACCCGTGAGGAAGATATTCTTTTGCATAAGACATCATTCCATTCTCAAGATTCCTAGTGACTTCTTTTCTTTTGATTTCCAATGACATTTTTGCCAGATCCATATACTTCCTCAAAAGTCGAAAGAAATCATCCTGATTAATAGCTAGATAACCTAAACGATTCATATTGATAGTAACAACACCAATACTGCCAGTAGAATCTCCTATATTCCACATACCACCAGGACGATTTTTTAATTCTAGGATATTTAAGTTCAACCTACAACACATTGCTCTAATAGAACTAGGCTCCAGATTAGACCCAGAATAATTCTGAAAATAAGGTATTCCATACTTTGAGGTCATTTTCATTAGTAATTCAACATTTGGATGGTTCCAATTGAAATTCTTAGTGAGTGAATAGGTAGGAATAGGAAACGTGAAGATTCGGTTATGACTGTCTCCACGAAGCATCTCTTCTATAAATATTTTATTGAAAATATCAATTTCGGTTTGGCAATCCTGATATAAAATATCAAGGTGTGGTTTACCAGCAATTATTACCGTTTGATTTGCTAGATCTTCAGGTACGATCCAATCAAAAGAAAGATTGACAAAAGGAGATTGACCACCCCACCGAGATGTCTGATTAACAGCGCAAATCAAATTTTGGATATTCTGACGAATAAAGGAAACATTATCC
>JBHLKP010000208.1:0-6795 GCA_048886525.1 Candidatus Hodarchaeota archaeon
AGAATCCCCACATACCGAAAGAGGAGGAGAAACGACGAGAACAATCACTAGAGAGAAACAAATACCAAAAACTGACCATTTCCATCGTGTTATGCCCATTTAAGAGAACCTCCAGAAACAAACAACAACGTACAGATATCAGACCGAAAGCACGCTAGGAGAAAGGAACAACCCATTCAGTCGTCTATCTCCTCAAGGATGACATCTTTGGGCAGAATCGGCAGAATGATTTTGAGGGGGCCCCATTGAACAGTAGGTAGCATAATAGCATCATAGAGGGTAGTATCTTCGGGAATCTGGGAAAGATCCCACCAAGACACAGGAGTAGGGGCGCAAGCCACATGAATGAGATACGCTACGAAGACAGGGAGGCCGAAAAACGTTAAATAGATCATAATCCCAGAGAAAAAGTACAAAACCAGCCCATCAAGGAGGGGGAGCTCAGAAAGAAACCCGCTCTTGGCAAGACTATAAGCCACTAGGAAAAAATTGATCCATAAAGAAGCCAAAACCACAGTACGAAAGGACACGGTACTCCGAAAAACTCGCCCAACCGTTCGGAAGTCAACCATAGCACGATCCCACCAACACTAACTCCTTAGCAGCCCACAGATATAAGATCGATTATGCTCTACTTGAAGCATTCATCTCCTGAAGTGACCTGACGAGAGGGTTGTAACTCTTCCACAGTTTTTAACGGATAAACTAATCAATTGTACGAATATATCCAATCATCTCTAGTTATATAACCTTCCCAGTTATTTTCATCATTTATATCGAAGTTAAAAATCTGTCCATCTTTTGTTTTAATAATTAAACCCACGTGATCAGCAGCATGAGTTTTTTTAGATAGATTAAAGAATTTCAGTGTGAAATCTTGGATTTCTGGATCATCCTTTAAAAAATGCATCAAGAGCATCACTCCATGCTTACAGTCATATTTTGGTGGGTAACCTTTGTCGATATTACTGAATATTTGATTTATAGGTTTTAATTCATCTGTTTCAATCTTTTCAAAGTGCAAATATCTCTTCAATTCCTTGTTTATAGTTTGTCCATCTGTTAGATATCCTTTGAAAAGTTGAATCTTTTCTTCTACAGTTTCACAACTACTAATTTCATCCCACATCGATTTATATGCTGTCCTTGCCTTCTCTCCCATTAATTGCCATCGTGAATCTTTACTTTGATGAGAATAATTAAAAATTTTATTAGCTCTTTCATTAAGATCAAAAGTACAAATTTCTGAGTTATTAAAAAGTTTACGAATGCCAAACTTCACAATACCAACAGTTTCAATGTTTCCCAAATCCTTATAGGTTTCAATCACGTTTTTTGAGAAAATCCTTTTCCTTTTGCTTTTTTCAACTATTAAGTATGATTCATTTCCTTTTAACATTGAAACAAAATCAAAGAATATTCTCTCATAATTATGTGTATCTTTATGGTTGAATTCAAAGACAATCAGTACGAAGGATCTTCGAATACCTTTAGGGAGACTATTAAATTTTTTTATTGTGGATTGCGTATAGTCTAGAAAAGAACATCCAGTCCCGTATGGGAATAAAAAACGATCAGCATTTTCTTTTCTACTTGTAAATAAGGCGGTAATTGCGAATCTACCTTTTTCTTTTATCAATATACCTATTGGTAGTATATACCCTTCTAATCGATGAAAATCTCTTTTACTCAATTGAAGAGGTGAATTGATTCCATAGGGCCAATTTGGGAATTGTTGTAGGGAAATTGTATCTAGATATATTGAACTTTTTAACCTATATCTTTGCACATCATTCAATTGTTTAAGATTCTCTAAATAGGATTTATCTTCTATTCCTTGAAGAAACTCCTCCCAATCACCGCTATAGTTTGAAGTAGTCATCTTAAAATCAGGGGAAAGAAAAAATAATGCGGTTGTTTCCATAAACTTATCTATATTTACATTATCTGAGTCTGCTTTTTCTATTTCCATTTTTAAAGGAAATTTTGATCGCGTTTCAATTGAATTGCGAATTCTATCAACATTTTCCCTTGGGATTATTTCTTCAAGTTGTGTTTTAAGATTGAAAAAACTTTTCTTGTCTTTAAAGTATATGTTTTCAACTTCATTATAGATACAATAGATAGCTCCACTTCTTCGAGGAGAAAACGGATGCTTTCGTATTCCATAAGTAGTTCTAGCTCCAGTATATCTATCTAATCCCGAATTAGGAATCATTTTTACAAATTGAGTAATTTTAGAATTATGACCTTTAATGATTTTGTTCACAATAGCTGAATAAAGGATATCTATTCCAATTGAGTTCTTATGATAGAAATCAGTTATTTCTGTTGGAAAGAAATTTGTTAATTGAGTCTTGATTTTATTTAATTGTGTCATTAAGCTATCAAAGTGTGCTTTATTTTTTTCACTTTGAGGTTTAATATTTGAAAAGCTCATTTTTCTTCATTGTCATCAGATAAAATCTTCTGGATATATGTAGGTAGAACATCATAGCTATCTAGAAGTTGTTGTTTATTGAGTTTTATCATATAACGGGATTTAGGATCTTTTATATCGGGAATTTTCTCAATAATATTCCTATCAACAAGTGCTTTAACTGTTAGTGACGCAGTAGATTCAACCATACCTGCTCCACCTTTATTTTTAGTAAGCTCTTTCATCTTAGCAGTTCCATTTTTGTTCAAAAGGAATTCAATAAGCTGAACTTGCTTCCCAGATAAGGTCGGTTTATTTACGAATTTTTTCATTGATCCTTCTTTTATCATCAAATTCTTAACCGAGCCGACATCTATTTGGATAGTCTCTAAAATTTTTAAGAGTTGATCGTACTTTGCTTCTAAATCTGCAATTTTTTTATCAATACTATCTTCTTCTATTTCTAACATTTTTTCTGCACCTTTTCTTAGCACTTTATATTATAGTTATTTTTATTCCTGTTGAAGTGAATTTTTGATCCTTAAAATTTCAATCTGGATTTGTTGAATCATATTGAGTATTTTATTATGTTTTTCCTCCAATTCGTTCATTTTTTGGCCAAAATCAAACTTATATACACTTTTCATTCTATACACTTTTTTTCTGAGGAAGGGAAAATTACTTCAAATAAATAAATTTCTAAAACTTTATAAACTTTTTTATCCTCGTAAAGTACACAAAGTTTTTTTAGCTTAATGATATGTCAATCTTCTTCAAATCACTTAAAAAAATATGCGCACTACCAAAAAAGAGTCGACATGAACCCATTAGGAGTTTATTTTCATTATATGCTAGATCTAAATTTACTTCTTTCACAGTATATTCTAATAATTTAGCTGATGCATAAGCATTAGCTGGAAATACTTTAAGGACATCATGAGATCTAATATAGAATGTTCCGTCCAATTTCCATTTTTTTGTGTCTTTAATTGGTCTAGGAAAAAACTGGACATTTACTAAGCCTGGTGGATGGAAAGCTTCAGAAATTCCAAAATCTTCAAGAGGATTTAGTAAACTTAACATGATTCTCCGTGATGGAATGGTCTTTGATATACTTAAGCTGATAGCATCAATTGCTTTTCTCAGTTGACCATGATCTTCATGATTTTTTAGAGAATTAGAATAATTAAGACGATATCCAGGTGAGGCACTTTCACTCAATCTTTCTTCGGGTTTAATTATCCATTTTGAGTCATCAAAACACATTACGCTCTTTTCTCTTGTTTGATAAAGAGAGGAAAATGCATCTAAATAAGAGATAATTTCGTCTCTATCCATTACTAAATTAGGGCCATATGGAGAATAATCAAAAGGGATTGGGTCTTGTAACGGATTAATAATAAGGACAATGACATTTAATAATTCCAATATCTCTCTTCCTCCTTGATCAAAATCATAAAATAAACCTTTATTCAACGTTTCATTTACTAAAACACGATATGCCTTACTAATTGTCTCTTCTGTAATTGCAACTGATACAGATTTCCTTTTTTTCATTATCTCGACACTAGGTAAAGTATAGACATTGTTAGGTTTCCAAGTTCTTCCCGACAATTTCTTCCGCTTGAAATTTTGACTTTTCTGCGAAAATTCTATCAAATCATTTAAGTTACTAGTTTTCACTACATTTTTAATTTGTTTCCGAAATAAATCTCTTATTTCATGTGAAATAGCACGAAATTCAAGTTCTAGTCCACATGGTAGGTTTGGTTGTACTTCATCATGTTTTAATTTCTCTAGGAATTCAGTAAAATATGGAAAACCAGATTCAGAAAAAACGATTAATGTATCGATGTTGGGATTTACTAAAACACATTGAAGGAAGTTTAAAAGACCAAAATTAGTTGGAAAAACTATACTTTTAAATAAACGAGAATCTAAAGCCATAATAAAAGCAGGATCTAGTTTTTCTAGTATTTTCTCCATTTTCTTCCTTTGAAATGTAGGTAATATAACTGCAATTGAAGAATAAAAATTACCAACCATTACCCTTTTCTCTTGGAGTGGATAAGTATTTATTTCGTACATAATAATTTTCTTCCTTGCAAATCATAAAAAGAAAAAAATGAGAAAAATCTAGATTTTTCTTTAGAAAATTTGGAAGAAATATATTTTTTAACATTTATGTAAGAAGGTCTGAATTATTCGATTACAGAATCAAGATCATTCAGAAGGTTTGAGGAACCGACATTAATGGAAGGGTTGGCAACGAATATCTTGGAAGAAGCTTTCGCAGAGTTCTTAGGTGGTTTATTCCTAGTATTACTTTTAGGAACACTTGGATTTTTGAGAGCTTATATCAATAAAAGAAGGTTAAAAAAGTATTTCAAAATCTTTTGGAAGAGATCTTCAGTTATTAAACCAAGCGACATTCTAGGATTTCGTGGTAATCCACAACAAGGATTTAAAACCTATTATCATCACATTCCAGAGGTAGATGAATTTTTTAAGAAAAGAATAGATGAAGATAAAAATATTCTAATTTTGGGTAATCCTTTATCTGGGAAATCGAGGTTAATATATCAAAATTTAATTTCCCTGAAGCGAAACTATGATGTAATTATTCCAAATGTAATGGATATTGAGTTAAATGAGTTTAAAATTCCTTCTCACTGGTTTATATGGAGAAAGAGAATAGTTATTTTTGATGATCTTAATAAATTTGTAGAAAGTAAGAATTTCAGTTATTTACTTCAACAATTTTTAGAAAAAAAAATAATAATAATTGCCTCATGCCGATTTGGCAGAGAATTTGATAAATTTTCTAAAGTATTAGAAAGGGAAAAATCTATATTTCATCCATTTGTTGAAATTCCCAATATAGATCGCAAAGTGGCTGAATTCGTTGCAAAAAAAGTTGGTATTGATCTTAGTACTACTGAATTCGACGGAAAAAACATTGGCTCGATTTTTTTGCCAATTGACACAATGAGAGAGCGTTTCAAAGAATGCACTGAATATGAACGAATTACATTAAGGTCCATAACTCAGTTATATAAAGCAGGATTATACAAGGGAAGAGAAAATTTTTCATTAGAACATCTAAAAAAAGTATCCAAGGAAATAAATGAAGTCGAGTTAAAAGCTTATGAATGGGATAGAATATTCAGAAATTTAAAGAAAAATGGATTTATAGAGATAATTAACAACGATATAGTTATTGAGGAAGTCTACTTAAACTTGGTTATTACTAATCAGGTCAATCTTAAAGAAAACTTCAGTCAAATGGTTGAAATTTTCTCAAATAACCCAGATGCATTAACACTAATAGGAAACCGAGCCTATCAAGTCAGTATTAAATCACCTGTTGTACAAATATTAGAATTCATTTCAATAGCAATTTCATCTTATCAAACAGCTCTCGATTTTATAGCGAACCCTACTGAAAATGCAATGGTACACTATCGTCTCGGGCATGCCTATCTAATGCTAGCTAATGTAGGAGAAAATATAAAGGTAAATTGTACGGATGCAATTGAGGCTTTCAAGAAAGCGTTTAATACCTTCACCAGTGAACACTATCCAATAGAGTATGGGAAAGCCCATGAAGCTCTTGGTATTGCTTTTCTTATACTTGCAGAAACAGGTGAGAATGAAGTAGAAAATTGCATATATGCAATTGAGGCTTTTGAAAAAGCAAAAATAATTTTTAATAAAGATAGATACCCATTTGAATATGCTAGAGTTCAGACTGCTCTTGGTGATGCTTTTTTTTTACTTGTTAATAGAGGTGAGAATATTAGTGAAAACTTCAGAAAAGCATTCAATGCATATAGCGAAGTTGTAGAAATCTTTAAACAAGAAACATATCCAGAAAATTACTTAAATATAACAGAAAAACTTCATACGATGGTTAGTTTGTTATTACAACAATTCTCAGTTGAATAAAACATTTATAGTAAGCTTTTCAAAATAAATGAGATCAGAACTCATAGATAAACTGTATTAAAATTATTTAAATGACTTTTGTCCAGATTTTTTGAAGTGAAAGGGTTTCTTTTATTTCATTTATACTATAATAAATTTGTTTTATATATATATGAAAAATATAAACTAATCATCTTTTGATTGTCTTTCTCATGTTGTTTCCGCTTGATATTGCTTCACCCATGTAGGGATTGCTAAGAAGGATTGCGTCAGTTTAAAGTAAACATCATTGACCATGAGAATCGTATTCGCCAAAAGCTCCTTCCTGTGGTTTGAGGAAACACGAGATATCTTTGGTATTACTTGGTGGATTATTCTCGTAATGTTGAATATTTATAAATATGTCATAGTCACCAAGATATTGATTATGAAAGACCTCAGACATCGAT
>JBHLKP010000209.1:0-6794 GCA_048886525.1 Candidatus Hodarchaeota archaeon
TGCTGATAGCGTTACTTGGTTTTCAAGCCACGACTGAAACCGAGAGATCCCCGGTTCAAATCCGGGTGGGCCCATTCTCCTTTTTCTTTGGTTATATGCCTTTTTTTCTTTCTTAATTTAATTTCCTCTATAATAGAGATTTGAATTTGTCTCTTTGTGATCCAGTTAATATGAATAATAAAAAATTCTCTAAGCTGAAAGTTCTTACTCGAGATAAAGAAAAAATGGTTATCTTTTAATTAAATGCAAGAGAAGGAAAGACTTTCTCTCTATTTTTCTCTTTAGTAACGGATGAAAAAATAGAATTAATTTCAACGTTTGAATCTTCTAGAGCTTCATATTTCAGTTTGAAAAGGACATGAATCATACCAATTAGTTCTTGATTAACTGTTGAAAATTGTTCTGATTGAGTTAGGTTTGCAAGAATGCAAATTAGCTGTTGATAAGATAGATGGCGCCTCAATTCAGTCGTAAGATGAATTCGCTCCCCCTCATGGTTCTGTTTCAGTATATTCTCAATTATTGATAAGAAATTCTCGTTTTTTAACAATCTTTGACAGAAGTCAGCTCTTCGTGTGCATTTGACCAATTTCTCTCTATTAGTAAAGTCTCTATTTGCGGCTATATTACATAATTCAAAACAAATTTGATTAGTTTTGATTGTTTCAAAAGGAAATTCTTTGTGTAAACCATTAATGTCTTCATAATTAGTAATCGAGGTTTGAATAATATTCTGAATTTTCTTGTTAACTGAATTTTTCTTTCTTAGGACATTTTCCATATTGTCATTTTCCATTGAACGTTTTAGCTCTTTTTCCAAAATTATATCTGGTTCAGTCTGTGATAAAAGAATTGACAATCCTTTTTCAAATTGAGCTATTCCTTCTTGGAATGAAAGTTTCTCCTGCTCTCCTAATTGATATCGAATTTGTATCCTTTCCAGATTACTTCTTTTCCAAAAACTTTGGAGATTTTTCTCTTGATTGTTAATCAAAATTTTACTAAGGCTATTAAAGAAAGAATTTTGATTTAAGTTCTTGAAAGAGTACCATTGGGAGTGAATGGTATCTTTCTTCTTCTTGTTTTTCGTTTTTGTAAAGAAACAAAAAACAATTTTATCAGTATAAGAGAAAGAATTGGCTTTAACACTCTCAAAATTCAGTATGAAAAACTGATTCTTATTTTTTAAGAAATAATTATTGCCAATCTTTTCGAGACTATACTTGTCAAATAAGTTTGATGCCTCAACAACTGGGAGCGTCTTCAAATCAGGTAAAATGACATCTAAAATAGGTTTTGACTTTTTTATAATTTCTCTTAATTCATCATTTGATTTTGCGTAAAGAAAAACTCTTGCACATGAATTTTTAACATCTAGCTCTAAGGAGAATGATTTAAGATGAAACAATTGTTCAAGCTCCGCTTTTTGAATTTTATTAAGGGAACACGTTTCAAAGATTGCTATCCAAGCAAAAGAATCTTGAATAAATCCAATACCGTTTTTAACCCAAAATAATTCTAGATTAGCGGTTTTTTTGGATAATAATAGTAACATTTCCTTTAAAAAGAAATATGATAGCATGATCAATGGTAAATTGCGTATAAGGTTAAGAGGGTTTTTTAAGATACCAGTTTGAGTTTCAGGATAAATGATGTTCTCAATACTTACAATAAATACAAAACTGAATAACACTACTGTAATTGATTTGATAGTTTCAATAAAATTACTCTTATCCATAATTTTCATCTCAAAATAATGAAGTTTTTCTTTTTCTTATCATACGTGAAATACCGATACCCCCTAGAGTAATTAAAGAAAAGGAAATAGGAAAAAATAGTTGTGGATCAAAAACATCAAATACTGATTGAGAATAGGTAGGAAGCTCTTCTGTTTCAAGAAATGCTGATGATTTAATATTACCTGCCCAATCTATTGTCACTATTCTAGCTAGTTTTATTTTATTTTGTTTTTCTGGGAAATTAATTATGAAATGGTTTGTTGATATCGAGTTGAAAGTATAATTTTCTTCTTCAATTCGGAGGAAGACATCTTTTATTCCAGAGGCATCCTCTGGTTCGTGTACAAAGGCATGAATTAGTACACAATCGGTTTTAACTTCTACTGAATAATCTAGTATTGGCGAAAATGGATCTATGATGGAAAAAGTTTGGATTGGACTAACTAAAACCAAATTAGAGAAAAATACTACCTTTATATAAACCGAAACAGTCCTATTCCATTGTTGATTAGGTAGAAAAGCTGTAATAACACTTGAGGAGTTTGGAAGTTCTTTTACACTTGTATTATAACATGTAATTGGATTTAAACCCAATAAATTATAATGTACAGAATATATAAATTCAATAGGAGTGTTAATCGTCCAACTACCAGTAATTGTTTCATTATAAGCATAATTTTTTTGAAAAGCTTGATTCACATTTAAAATTATATTTTGTAAATCTCCTTCCAAATAATAAACTATAGTGAGTCCACCAATTATGTTAAAATTCGAAATTTGTACTCCAGACCCAAAACGAATAAAAAGATAATCATTCGAAATTTCACGATAAATAGAATCGAATAGGGAAAGATTGGAGAATGGAAAACCGAGGAAAAACAGATCAATTTCGATTGTGTAGTTATTTATCGTAATTTCAGAAAATGTTTCAATCTCAATGCAAAATTTTTTGGATATTGATTTTATACGAATATAAGCTATTGGACTGGTTAATTCTAATACTAATGTATCAATTATAGTACTATTTGCATATAATATCCAATGTAACACTTGATTTTCGATATGAGTTCCGATTACATAACTTCCCCTTAGAATATGAGCTGATACAATGCTAGATTCATAAAAGTCGATTGGAATGTACCAACTGGTATCATTGCTGGAATATTCAATTCTATAATATATAAAGAATGTACTATTGGTTTTAATTGGTGATTTAGTTATTTCATAAATATATGCTCGTTTACTATCAGGAATACCAGTAGTATTTGAAATATAAAAGGCTAAAGATTGTAGTTTTACAATTTTCTCTTCTACAGTTCCTCCTACAACAACATATAGCCAATTTCCAACATCAAGATGGCTATACTCGAAATTAATATCTGTAATTCCTTCAGAATTAGATTCATAAGAAGTAATAATGGTTTCATTAATCCAGATTTTAATCTGTAATCTAGATAGGGCTTTGTAATAATCTCCTTCTTGAGGTTTGATGAAACAATATAAACGAAAGCTTATATTGTCTCCTGCAAGTAATTCATTCTGTAAATTTTCAAAATTCCAAAAAATAGATGCTGGTTTAACAATTACGCTTATCGTTTCAGTAGCAAAGAATTTACCATTATCAGAAGCAATTATTTGTAGCAAATATTCTCCTGGATCCCATAATGTAATAGAAATATTAAGATAAAACCTATTTTGAGACAATTGCGAGAGATATAGACAATCTGTTCCTTTTATCAAAAATACAAATGTCGTATTGGTCCAATACGGATTATTGCCCAAATAGAGGCTTAAATTCAGGAAGAAATGGTCAAATCTATAAAGACTAAAATTTCGTGAGGAATGAACCTGAATGATAGCTAGGTCGCTCGTTTCTTCATGAATATAAACCAGTTTTTCATACTTCCCAAATTCATATGCATTTGTCCAATTTAAAGTAAGGTACATCATTCCAATTGGGAATTGTTCCCCTATTTCAATATTAAAAAATACAAATGTAGAATTAACCATTGGAAGGGTCATTCGATGAAAAAGAAATGAATTATTGTGCAGATACACGTTAACATATTCTAATATAGGGTATCGTAAATCTCCGCGTATTTCAATGACATCATTTCTTGAGATATCCATAGGTATGCTAATATTCGTCATATAGTTCGGTGCTAGTGACTCAAGAATAGCACAATTCATTCCTAGAACGTTATTTTGATATAAAAATCCTAAGACATAGTCATTTAACCATTGTGATTGGTTTTGAAAGATGAATTCTGTGCTTTCATTGACATAATGAATATTTGTCCAATCTGAAGGGAGAATCATATGAATTACACTTGAAGATGCGTTTTCAATAACCTGAGGAAAATACAAAGATGATCTTATTGTCACAAAGGAATCGTTCCAATTTTCAACTAGACAAGCAGCTAATAGATCTAAATCTCTAGTAATGTTAATTTTTAGAAATGTTTGTGAATTAGTACTCCAAGGGGAGGTATCATTCGCGAAAAGGGTGAAATTACCTAAAGTTGAATCAAAAGTAATTGTTCCAGTTTCAGAAGCTAAAATAGTCTCCCCTAAGGTATAAGTAATTGGAATATTTTTAAATAAATCAGTTGAATACTCCAAATTTCTAATATCAAGAGTTATATTTATTTCAGTGGAATTTGTATCCATATATAATTCTAAAGCCTCTAAGCTAGAGAATTTGTAATATTCTTGCGAAAAATACGTTGAGATCAATTGAGTAATATTATAAGAAATTTGTTTCCAGTTAAAAGGAGGAGTTTCATTACAGAGGATATATAGTGAATCATATTGTCGTGTACTCACATTCACACCATAGGATAAAAGAATAAATCGGATGGAAGCTATATTGAATCGGAATTCTAGACCAAGGGTAGTTATTGATTTAAATAATGATTGATTGAATTCTAAAACTCGAAAATCAAAAGAAATATTTGTTGAATGATTTATAACATCAGGAGTTGTTAAATCGTTAAATTTGGTGTTTATTGCATATGAAGATTGTTCATTATGACTGTTTAAATCAAATTGTGAAAAGTTACCCTCTTCTGATATGATTTCGGTAATATTAATATCTCCCAGACCCTTTTCCCATTCATTACTATTATTACCTGTATTGGAAATTATTTTAAAAGATGAATTTAATATTTCTGATTGAAAAGAAATATTTGTGTTAAAACTTGATATTATTTCCTTAGTTTTATGCGCTTCTAAGATAAAATTTGTACCCTGTTTCATATTGTATGATAAATAATTGTCAAACGAGGTTATTTGGCTTATTTTTGGATCAAAAAAAGGATGATTATAGAAATAAAATTCATTAACTTCTTCCCTTAATAACTTACCAATTTTTACTGCCTCTAAATTCGTATTACAGAAGTAACCTTCTGTATCTAAGTAAACAGCTACTATAAAAGTTGAGATCAAACAGAAGAATAATACAGATTTAGTTATCCTATTCTTTTCCTTCATTGGTGTTCTGAACATATTTCATCACTCCTAGATAGATACATTCTCTTTCTAGCACCTCCAGAATTTGTATTGAATTCACTTAAAAACCTCCCAAGAAAATAAAAATAGAGAAAATTATTGTTAATTCCTAGAAGAAATCTTGAAATAAATAACTAGTTAATACATAGACGGTTAAAAATAGCATGAATTTTGAAGTTTTGGTCATAATTCTCCATAAATCATTATAATGGCTTAATCTTTCTCCAAGATCCATATTTCTAATTGGTGAAAAGCACATTACCATTGCTATTAGAAAATATGTTATTTCAATTGATAAATTTCTATTTATACTAATAGATTCAGTAATTGAATGTGATATCATGTCTGAAACAAATATAAAGAAAGAACTTGCTCCTGTTATAAACCCGAGGGAAATTATTGAAAGTAATTGGATGATATTTCTATGAAATTGTGCTGCTTTAAATTCTGCTACTCCTTTTTTTAATATCTGATTTGTCTTACTGATTTCCCTAGTAATTACTAATAATTTTTCTCCAGCAACAGATGTACTTACCATTGAGAATTTTTTTGTGAGTGAAAGCAAACGTACAGTTCTCTCAGGAAATAAATTTCGAAGAAAATCATTTTCTGATTCTTGAGTTAGGCCTAACTTAAAATTCGCGTAGTATTTTGCATTCTCGAGAGAAGTTATTCTTTTGTCTTCATTTTTTATTGTGCATAGAGCATTATTAAGACTTTTAACAAAAGAATATCCTTTGCATAAGTTATCTGATAGTATTATTAGAAATTCAACTGACTCGTTATTATAGGAAAGAATTAATTGATTATTTAAGGAAAATAAAGCCATATTTTTCTCTGGACTAATAAAATACGATCCAATTAATATTCCTAAAGTAATTAAAATTCCAAAAAAAGAGTTCATATTTCCAGATATCAATAAGAAACATAAGATTACGGGAGGGCAGAGATATAAAATACCAGAGGAGATCGATGCCCATGTATCTATTTTATCAGTTTCTTCTACAATTTTTTCTGATATTTTGTCTAAAATTCTATTTTTTGACACAAGTGTGATATTTTTGCCATGTTCCCAATTTTTTAGTATATTTATTAATATTCTACATATATCTCCCTTTAGGTTTTTTTCAAGTTGCCCTATTAAGGTGGTTACTAGCGAATTACCAAAATGTGTTAAAAGAATAGCATCTTGGAAAATATTAGAATAAACTGGATAATTACTAGAAATAATAAATCTTGTTGCTTCTTTCAAGGATTGTGACGTTTCTAGGATGACTAATAGCTCGTTTATTACAAAATATCCAATAGTTTCGACATATGTGGAATAATCTTTGAATTGAAGAAAGATTATATGATTTGTTACTCTAATACAAAGAAATATGAGAATTAAACCAAGGAGGGTTCCTTCCAATGAAATTTTTTTTAAAATTAAGGCTTGTAGTCCAATAAAAGAGAAAATAATGATAAAAAAAGAACATTGAATCCATTTTACATGTTTTTTTTCCAATTTAAACTTCAATTTAAAATAATTTTCAAAATCATAAA
>JBHLKP010000210.1:0-6750 GCA_048886525.1 Candidatus Hodarchaeota archaeon
GAAAAAGTTCTGAAACTGGAATTTTCAGCCTCTAATGGAACCTATACTCATTTTTTATCAATTTCTGATCTGAATAAAGAAGATATCACCGTTAATAATCTACATAAAGCCATTGGTTCAATATGTGCCAAAATAATTTCATCAATTAAAAGCAGCAAAGAATGATTCTTCTTTCCCACTATCTTGAGAAATTAAGAATCTTTATTGGAGATCATGAGAATAATTCAAATTCTAACTCATTAAATTCATTAAATGTATCACATCTGCTTCTTCAATCTCTTTGAAAATCTTTTTAATTATGAACAGAAAAACAATCAGGGTTAAAGGCATCCCGATTCCTGACATCGGTAATAGCAAGTCCCATACATCTAATTCTAATACAACCACAATCCAAAAGAAAATAATATCAAAGATAGCACCAACAGTCATGACTATAGTTGGTATAATTAATGCTTTTACAAAATTCTTGTCTTTTTTACTAATATTGTCATCATTAACTATTTCATATGTCCTAATACATATTCTAATAACTGGAACTGGTATTAATACAAGGGGAAAGGTGTAAATAAAAATTAAAATTACCGAAAACCATATACTCGCCTCAGAAATATATACTAAAGCAATAGAAAGACCTATCGTGATTCCAAAAAGAAAAGGAATATATTTTTCCAAAAGATTACGGCGATTAACAAAAGCTGATAGATAAAAAAGGCTAAGCTCTAATCCAAGAACTCCGTATAGAATTCCGAGAACACGTTTAAACACAAAAGTAACTGCTTCAATATCATCTACCCATATTGCAACTAATCCTAGCAGAAAAAGATAAATAATAAATCCTAGTGACAAAACACCAAGATGGAACATTGATTCTTCACGAAATTTCCGCCATATTTTAAAGAATTTAAGTCCAGCATAAAAAATTACAACAATAATTATGAAAAGACATGAGACAACAATAAACTTAGCAATATTTTCATACAAGTTAATCACCTATCTCTTTAACAATTTTCTCAGCATATTCTCGTGCCCATTCGTGCAATTTATCCTTTAGAACATGTGAACAAAGGACTGAGGGACGGAGTTTAGTAACTTTAGAAAGGCGCTCAATTTCGTGTAAGACCTCTAGAGGTAGTCTCACGGTAATAGTAGAAGTTCGCATTGAAATATGCTCCTATTTTTCTATATAAGTAGCTGTGCACAGTGTACACGAAGTATAATAAATACTTAAACGTTATAATAAGCTCGATCTACTGATTTAAAATTAAAGAGAGACCAAGGTTTTCATTTTGGATTTGGTGATAAAATGAGACCATCAAGTTTAATTATAGCTATAACTATGATATCATTATTCGTTTTCCAATCAACTGGTTTAATGAATCTTACACAGCCAATAATAACCAAAGATCATTTCATATTACAGAATAAAGATTTTACTGATTCTTTTCTTCGTAATTCTGTGGCAACTATATCATCTACAGATAATAACTTATTTTTACCTGGTACCAATTTATCTGTGTCAGAATATCTATATGGTGCCTTCCAAAATACATATAATGTTTCTATTCTCACAATCTCGCCTTCTATTATCAATATTCGTTGTGATTACTCAATTACAGAAAACGCCTTGGGACAACCCTTCAACTCACCATTTTATACAACAGTCAATCGTACGAGCATGAATGACACCTATCTTGCTTCTAATTACTATAATTGGATGGGATTGCCTACTGACATTTTTGATTATTGGATTGATCCCTCTAAGTTTGATGTGGATTATGTCTTCAATACTGGAGAAACTGAAGTTACTGTTGAAATCAGAGAAAACATTACAATGAGCGGAATTGGTGAATTCGAAGCATGGAAACTTGTTGGGGAGGATGAATATGGCTATCCTTTTTCAATAAGGTATGATACGCAATCAGGAATGTTTCTCTGTTTTAGATACGAAGATCCTTTGTTTGATCTTTGGTATAATCTAACGCAAGCCGAAATTGCCGAAATCCCAGAGGATTATCCAGGGCCTTCTTTGATTCAGATTTCCCCGAAAAATGGTTCAAGTCGTCCGAACGGGACTAAAATAGAGTTGAGTTTCACATCCTTCTATGGACTAGAGCGAATTTATTATAAATGGGACGATTTAACTAATGAATCCGTTGCAGTATCATATATAACTACTATTTTTCCAGAAACAGAAGAATTACACAATTTACATGTAATTGTAACCGATGGAATCGGAATAGTTGGGAACTTCCATTTTATTTATATTACTGATAATAAGATACCAGGAATTTCGCTCTCAAATTATAAAAATAATAGTAGAATTAAAGGTACTACTCAAATCATGATATCCATATTATATGGCAATGGTTCAATAATTTATAACTGGGATGATGTGGGAGATAATTTAACAGTCCCAGAAGATTCATACATCACCATACCTAGTCCCGAGCTAGAAAATTTGATTACGTTAAACGTATACGCCATGAATAACGATACTAAAGCTTGGTCTCAGTCAAAATTCGTATTTCAGATAGACAATACCCCGCCTGAAATTTCAATCTTTGATTTAATCAATAGATCTATTATCAAAGGTGATGTAAGATTAAAAGTAAATGTGTCTGAAAAAGGGATATTAAGATACTTATTGCATAATGAAACTGATAACAATATTACAGTGGATGTATTCCAAAATTACACGCTTGAATTTAGAGATTTAGATAATGGAAGTTATAAATTAGATATTTTCGCTACTGATGAAGCTAATAATACAGCAATGGAGACTCTTTACTTTTCAATATATAAAAGTGCATTTAATTGGAATTGGCAAGCTCTTGCATATGCACCTTGTAAAATAAATGTAATTGACGATTGGGGTGACCTTTGGTTTCTTTTTACAGTAGTATCTAAATCGGATCAATATTTTAACTTAACAATAATACCAGAAGGATCTCCTCCTACAAGAAGCGATGAAATGCAATTTATTGTTGCTTTCCTCTGTGAAAAACCAGTAGATATCCTTTTCGTAACAATAACAGCTATTCTTGAAGAGTCAATTGTAAAAATTCCCATTTTTCAATGGATGTATTGGGATAATCAAAAGAACTCATGGTTTGATCTTGGAACATCTTATAGTGAGGTTACGAATAGTTGGGAAGCAACTTATGAAGGATATATTGAATATTTGGCCCTAGTAAACACTGGTGAAACAACAGTTCAAAAATCAGTTATTCCTGGCGGAGGCCAGATCCCATCATTCGAAATCTTCCAAACTGTCTTAGCTCTAGTCATCATATCATTGTACAGTGTTATCTATAAAAGAAGAAAATTAAAAAGGAAAATAAATCTAAGATAGGTGAAATATTAATGTCTAAAGAACGAATAGAATATAATTTAGCTTCAACTTCAACTCGACTTATTGCGTTGATAATCGATCTGATAGTTGGTTTAGTTATTGACTTTATTTCTTACTTCGGTATGGAACTGGAGTATGAAATCTTTTGGAGTAAGTTAAATCTCTTCACTAGAGACATAATTCCATACGTCCTCATTGTTTGGTTTTTCATTGGCACAGGGATTTACTATGTACTAATGTCTAGCTTAACTGAAGGTCAAACTTTAGGAAAAATGCTTACAGGGATTCGTGTAGTTAAAGAAGACAATTCCTCTACAAAACGAATGTTCAAATTGCACACAAAGAGGCTTCTCTTTATTCGAAAAGGAACAAAAGTAGTAAAAGAAAAGGATCCAGAAGTTCAAGGCCTTTAAAGATATTAAATCGATTTACCGCTAAATAAAATGATAGAAATGCGATATACAAACCTATTATCTGATATTTTAATCGTTAATCATGATCGGGTTTTATTTAGTTTGGGAATTGGAAAATTAACAAGACAAACAAAGATTTCAGCTACTCTTGTTAACTTTTTAACGCTTATTTCACAGAGAATAATCAAAACATCTTCTAATGAAAATGAATGAGATTGTCAAAAAAATAACATATCAACTCAAAAACCTGTACGAGGGATAATAATGGAAAAGATAGAAGAGGTAGAACAATTTCCATATAGTCAAATTGACGGATTTATTAAGTTAAGAAATGTGGAGAGGGTTTATAAGATGGGAAATCAAGAAATTCGCGCTTTGAAGAATATTTCCTTGGATCTGGCTAGTGGGCAGCTTGTTGTAGTCTTAGGTCCATCAGGTTCGGGTAAAACAACATTACTCAACATTATTGGAGGTATAGATCGTTGTAAGGGAACTATTCTTGTTGGTGATGCTGATATCACTAAATTCAGTAAAGCAAAATTAGCGAAATATCGTCGGACGACTTGTGGATTCATTTTTCAATTCTTTAATTTAATACCTGTTCTGAATGCTCAGGAGAATGTTGAATATGCAATAGAATTAACAGGAAAAAGGACATTAAATGATATCTCAAGTAAATCGGCTAAATATTTGAAAGCTGTTGGTATGTATGAAAAAAGGGATAAATTCCCGTCTCAACTATCAGGGGGAGAACAACAACGTATTGCTGCTGCTCGCGCACTTGCTAAAGAACCTCAAATCCTGTTGTGTGATGAACCTACTGGTGAATTATCAGTTAAAGAAGGACAAAAGGTTCTAGCAGTAATTCAACAATTATTAAGGGATAATCCCAAGATTGTGGTTTTATTGGTAACTCATAACCAAAAAATTGCTCAAATTGCCAATCTTGTCATTCGATTAAGGTCTGGAGAAATAGATACGATTACTAAACAGGTACCTGTCGACGCAGAAACCATATCATGGTAATGAGGTTAAATAAATGGCAAAAATAGCTAAAAATATTTATCGAGCGATAATGGCACATAAATTACGCTTCTTATCCATCTCCTTAGTGATAGCTGTGGGGATCGCTTCATTTAATATTATGATTACAGCTTTTATACATCTTGACAATACCTATCAGACCGCTTTTAGAAATCATAACATGGCTAGTTTTACTATTCAAACAGCAAATCCAGGAGGATCTGGAAGTGACGCATGGATTGATTATGATAATCTAAGCTCTTATCTTAATATATTTAAGAATCAAGAACCTAATCTCGAATCATTTGAATTACGAATTGTATATGACGCTAAATTTGAAATAAGAGGAAATAGACAAAATGGCCGAATTGTTGCCTATAATACAACTGATTCAGCGAAGAATTTCCGTCCTCGTCCATCAGTAAACGGTTATAAATTATTAAAAGGAAATAATTTTAGTATAACGAGTCAATATAGAAATGTTTGTCTGATTGAAGGCCACCTAGCTGAATATTGGAAATTAGAACCAAATGAATTTATATCTGCTGGCGATGATTCCACTCCATTCCAAATTCTAGGTATAATCGCTTCTCCTGAATATTTAATGAACATGGGTTCTTATTCAGATCTATTACCTAGTCCACGACGATTTGGTGTAATATTTATGCCTTTGAGAACAGCTCAAAGAATTTTAGATGTGCAAGGTAAAGTAAATGAAATTTCGATAAAATTAAAATCAGGATTATCAACTAGGGAAAGAGAAAATATTGCTAATAATCTTAAGAATTTTCTTGAGGGTACATATGATCTGAAATTAGGAGAACCAGTAGATATACTTATACAAGTATCCTATTATCTTCTCCGATTGGATATAGAAGAAGCTAAAGAAATGGGAGTAATGCTACCAATTATAATTTTGGGGATGGCCATGGGAGGATTATATGTTTTATTAGGAAGGATGGTTGTAGCAGAACGTAAGGACATTGGTGTAGCTCAAGCTTTAGGATATAGTAGAAATACAATAATTTTGCAATACCTTGGAATATCTCTTGTAGTAGCTATAGCTGGTACAATAATAGGAACGGTTGTTGGAATTTGGATTGGAGGTCATTTTAGTCAAATATATGTAGAGGTGATTACGCTTCAATTCCCAGCAATAGTAACATTTGAATGGCCACTAGTGATAATAGGAGGAGTATTAGGGATTTTAACTGGATTAATAGGAGGATACCTGCCAGTTAAAGGAGCGATTCAACCACTTCCAGCAGAAAGTCTCCGTTTTGATCCATCTCTTCATATCACATCAGGAAAGATCCCATTGGTTGAACGTTTTCTTTCTAAACTAAATGTGAATTTCCGAGTAACAGGTTTACGACTTCCAATACGTAATCTATTCAGGAGTAAAAGACGAACATTTTCTTCAATATTTGCGGTAATTATATCAGTTTCATTGATCAGTATGGCCTTTGGTATGATTGAATCAATGAGTAAAGCCCTAGAATATCAGTATACTGTTGTAGAAGACTGGGATTTACGTATTGATTATAGCGAAATTCCAACAAATGCCTCTGATATAGTTGAAGCTGTCAATTCGATCGAAGGAGTTAATATTAGTACATACCAGCTACTTTCGGGAGCTTCAGTAACATCCACAAAGAGTACTGTAAGTAAAACAGTACAACTTATCGGTATGAAAGAAGTTGACGGATTTCTTGGTCACATTTTTCCATTTGAGAAAGGATATTTTGATCCTAAAGGAGTTGTGCTATCTGTTCCTGTTTCAGAGAAGCTTAAAGTTTCAATAAATGATAATGTGAGTTTAGAATTACCCCGATTAACTAAAATTGTCGATACAGTTCCTCTAAGAGCGCATTTTGAAATGGTCAACGTTTCGTTTCGTGTTTCAGGGATCATTGATGAATTTAATGGATTAGTAGCTTATGTAGGATTGGATCATCTAAA
>JBHLKP010000211.1:0-6705 GCA_048886525.1 Candidatus Hodarchaeota archaeon
AATGTCAGGCCGAAATGCTGTTCAAATCATTTGCCAAAAAGACAAGAAGGAATTTATGACAACGAAACCGTAAGAGAAGATATAAAATGGATATGTTGAGCATATCAATAAGAGGAAGGATAATGAATGAAAATGAAAGTAATTGTATAAGAAAAATACGGACTACGGGAACTTCTTCAGCTCAAAGAGGTAAGAAAGCAATGAAAGAAACCCTTAATAATTGAAATCAAAAAAAATTCTTAAATTATTTATCTATGTACAAATAACTTCTATTGAACAATAACTTCTATTGAAAATGAATTCAAAATTCCTTAAAATCACAAATAGAGGCATTTATTTCTCGAAGAATATATCTATGACTACATTTTATATAGAACGATAGCTTCACATGGATTATCAGTGAAAGAGATGATCCATTTCTTCTTTTATTTGCCTTAATAATAATATATTTAAAAGTACTAGTACAATATCGAGACTTAGAAAAAATAAAGTATTTAGGATGTAAATTTGAACGCATGAATTTCAGTGTTCAAAGTGTTATGAATTTTTAAGATATAATGACATTTGTTATTCATTTGAGGAAGAAGATTACAATGAACTCAACAGAATCTAAATTTAACTTAACTGATTATCCTCTACTAAGTGGGTTTCTAATTACGGTGATTTTTAGTATCGTTTTGAGTATAAATGTTATTTTTAGAGTACTAATTAACCTTATTAATGCTGGATTTTCAGATATCTTCGTATATTTTGCAGATTTTTCTGTTAGATTCCTTTCTGGAACATTTTTAGTGATTATGATTGTTTTATTGTTGAAATCTATCTCTGTAAAATCTATATCTATCAAAGAATATTTAATAACTGATGTATGGCTTAGTAAAGGGATTTCGATAAAAAAAACATTTTTAGTAGGCATTATTTCTCCGTTATGCTATTTTATAATTTGTATTATAGTAGCTTCTGGACTAGGGGCATTTAAATTAGATCTTGATATAATTTTTAGAAATCCTGATGTTATAACAGGTGTTGGTTGGTTCATATTTTTGTATGCGCTCATCCCAGGGATATGGGAAGAAATAACATTTCGTGGTGTAATTTTGAACTTGGTGAAATCAAAATATTCTGCTAATTTTGCTATTCTAGTTAGCAGTATATTATTTGGTTTCTTTCATGTTATTGCCTTCATAATCGTAAATGAACCTTTAGACATGGTGATCTTTTATTTCATGATGTCCACTCTCTTTGGACTGACATGGGGATATATGGTTGTCAAATGTGAAAGTATACTACCAGGAATTCTGGCTCATTACATCATAGATGCTTTTGGTTATGCGATTATAACCCATCCAATGAACTCTGGTGAATCAATTGCTGGTCCGTTCTTTATGGCAACGACCTTATTATATCCCTTAGTTAGCTTTCTTTTAGCGAAAGCTTTCTTAAAAAAATCGTAGCATATTCAAGTTAATCTAGTAATAGCGTATACTTACTATCGATCGTGTATTTCCTCCCATGATCCAGTGTTCTTTGTCTCTGTGGCGTTAGCTATTCTTACTATGGGTCTCATTTTGACTATCCTTGGTTCTTCCTCAATTATTTTACCAATTGATTTTACTGTTTGTATCTTAGTGTTCCTTTATTATCATTATCGTATTTCTTAGCATGATTCAGTCCGTTATTTCACTGCTTCGATTATTATTCTTACATTTAGTGTATCGTTAACTGTTCATGAGGTTTCTCTCTTTTTACTATCGGTTTTGGTCTAGTGGGGATTGTCCTTCTTATCAATGGGTTTAAACTGACTCGTATCCTTCCTTCTTCTGAAGATTCGCATTCGTATTGAGATTTTTCTAGGAATTGTATGATTAGTGGCAAAGGTGCTTTATTCGATGTCCGAGTTGAAGGAAGTGCTGCTCTCGCTTCCTCCTTCTATCCAAGCCATTTGTCGTGTCCTCTTAGGAGGTAATCCAATGGTTCTTGCGGAGATTAGAATAAGGGCGCCCTATAGTCCTCGTACTGTCCAAGAAGCCGTATAGCTTCTCGAACGTCAAAATTTAAGTGTCAAACTCCCCAATTATCGGGATATTCGTCGGTATTATTACCAGGTGGCTCTTATTTAATAGTTCTTATTGGTTTTTCCTTCTGTAATTCGATTTGTTTGGGGAGGGAGTTGATTTAGCACAATTTTTTCCTATAATTTTTATTTTTTATATCCTATTTTTTTTGGTTTGAATCTGATTCAAACCGAGAATCTCTCCGTCTTTTTTGCGATTATTGTTCGGTTGCGGGAAAAAAAATTTAACAAACATAAGGACTATGATTCAGAATTCATTACCAAGAAAATGAGCTAATCTTTTTGCGAATGCCATAATTGTTAGAATCAGAGGTGTTCCCATCGATCGAGGGAGAATACTTGAGTCACACACAAAGAGATTCTTGTAAGTAACTGTTTCTAAATTCATATCTACTACTTTTCCTATACTATTAGAACCCCCTGGATGAGCTCCTCGTATCGGGCTTGAAAAAATGTGATTTTTTTTTGCTCCTGCTGCAATTAAGACTTCCTTTGCAATTTCATGTCCTTGATTCAGACGTTGATAGTCCTGATCAGTGAGTGGCTTTGAAATTTTTATTGAAAATCGATTTTTGTTAATAAATCCTGACCTTTCATCTTGTATTTTAGTCATAATAGCTGTAAAGCGTTTATAGTGACGAAACTTCCGTGTCATTAATAATGTTCGCAGATTTTTTTGATAAAGAAACGAAAGTAAAAATAATCCCCATGAGTCGACAAGTGGACTTTGCATAAAGCCTTTTTCATAAAATTTATATGTACCTACCGCCATAGGTACGTTATTAATTGTGCAATGTGATTTTTCAGAGACAACGCCATAGGTGCAGATCAACGGATCAAAGAAAAAACTTCTACCTGCTTCTTGTATTCCTGATTGTTGCAGGAGAAGTGAGGAATGAAGTCCACCTGCAGCAATGATAATCTTCTTTGAGTTTATGACATGTCCTCGTTTTGGTTTAACTCCAATAGCTGTGTTGTTGTTGCTTATAATAGACTCAATTTTCTTCTTTTCTACTTCTAAACCTTTGGATTGGGCTTCTTTGATTAAATCTCTCGCAGTAAACTTTGCCTCTCTCTTACACCCAAACATACAGGCAGAGCAATTAGGTATACATTTAGTTGGATCAATAAATTTAGGCAATTTCTCCCATTTATACCCCAGGTCATTTCCTGCATTGAGGAGATTGAGGTTACCTGAACCGATTAGTTCATCAGGTAGAACGGTTGTTCTAGTCTCTTTTTCAGCTTCATCCAATTCTTGTTCTAGTGAGATGCCCCATTGCTTAAAAAAATCGGGTGGTGGGCGAAATGCCGTTCCAGCAGAAATTACTGATGATCCCCCCAATGTAATACCTGAGGCAACCAGATTGTGATTGGTTGTATAACGAAAGCCCTTCTTATCAGCTATTCGAATTATTGCGAGGTGGTTACCAAGAAATTGGTGATTTCCCCCCTTTTCAAGTAAAAGAATTTTTAGATCGTTATTTTTTAATAATTCATTAGCTACGGTCGCTCCACCTATACCTGAACCAACAATTACGACATCATATTCTTTAACCATTATTTCTCCTCTAAAACGTTCTTTTCTTTGACATACAACCAAAATGACTTGTTTGGAAAAGTGGATGATACTTCATCATGTTAGAAAGATCTTCTTTTTTTAATCTTATTATGAGCTTTCAATGCATCAATTGTCTTTATTGGGTTGACAACAGCTGGAATCTAGTTGCTTATAAATGGCCATACATACCTAATATGGCGATGAAATTAGCCACTTGGGCCCGACTTCAGAAGGTCGTTGAATGATTTTGACCTCTTCTTCATATTTAATTGAAATCTTTTCTTGACAAATAGATGAAGAAAATACTACAAAAACTTGAACTACTAACCAATCTTATAATATACACACAAAGTGAGAATCAGATTTCTCTGTTTAATAAAATAAATGATTGTCTACTGAAGAGGAATTTGGACAACTAAATTGTCTTGTTAATTGTGCTGCTTCATATGATTGTACGACATTCGGGTGTGGAAAAGGTGATTAATTGGGAAAAAATGGCAATAAATCCGTTAGATATTGATTCAAAAAGAATAGACCGAAAACATTTTATGAATTTATTCAAAAGACAATTTATTACAATGAAACTTGTAATATTTGGTTCTTTTACAAATCTTGTAAATGTCGTCACAAGCGATTGGCTAAAGATAAGAGAGCTTATTTATGGGAAAGTTATAAGTCAAAATATAGAAGTTAATTTTCAATTTGAATGATTATGGCTCAAGGTGGAATAAGACTTAGATGTCCAGTTTGTACTATATATCATATAAAAAGTCGAGGGATTCTGAAAATGGTGACGTTTATTGAAGGAATAATTGGAACAATAACGTTCAATAGAGAAGTTATCAAAGACATCGCAGAATCAGATATGACAAAATCTCAGGCAATACTACTTTTTCTAGGCACTTCTCTTTTGTATTCCATGTTTATCAGTATTGGAGTCTCTCTCCGCTCATCTTTGGGTCTTTTTGTGACTACTAGTATCTTTATGTTAGTGCCTACATTAGTTTTTCTGTTACTCCTGAACCTTCTTCTAGTTCCTAGATCGTATAGGGAGTGTTTTCGAATAATGAGTTGTGCATCCGTTCTTAATATCTTTTCAGGTTTAATTGTGTCTTTTATGATAATACTGGGTCTGCTTGACATATTCTATACCAGTCTTCTTTCCTCGGGTTTGCACTCTATTATGTTCCCGATTCTTTTCCTATGGGGACTCGTACCGTTTTTCTATGGCTATTTTGTCATATACGGCTTTTCAGGAGCAAAGTCTGTTATCCTCTCAATACTTGCTGTTGTTATTGACTATATCCTGACATTTATTATAGCTGGGGTCATATTAATGTGTCTCTTTATCCTTCTAATTATACTTTCAGGCCCCCCTCCTTCTAATTATTAGGCTGTAAATAACCAGGAAATTTGGGAGGTGCTACCCATATTTCCATTAGTAGTTATTCTTCTAAGTACGGGTGTGTTTACACTATCTATTGGCGTCCAGCTCTCAAAATTCTCCCGTGGTGCCAGTAAAAGATAGAGATTCAGCCCAGTATATACCCTTTTTAACCTAACTAATGTTGGATTAATAAGTAAATAGCGTTTTATATAAAAAATTTAACTACTCAACGTTAAGTGACATATACTACATTAAATTAATCTTCTGATTGTAATTTTTTAGAAATTTGAGGGATAAGAGCGTTTAAAATTGGGTGGACTTTGTGCATTAAATTAATCTCTGCTCTTATAATAAAGTAGGTGCCTTTCCAGTTTAAATCGAAAACTACATACGAAATCGATTTATCATTGTCATTAGTAAGGGTAAGATTGATACTGTGTAGATGATTTGAGGAAACTCTCGACACTCCTGAAGCTGTTTTCTCAAAAGAAGTTAATAGTTGGGCATAAATTCCTTGAAGAAGATCCAACTCTTCAGATTGGTTATTAGAGTAAATTATTATCCCCTCATTATCAACAATACTTACTATTCCAGGAATATCAAGATTTTTGAATGTATGTTCAAAAGCACTGATTACATCTTCATGACCCATAAAGCCAAGACCCCCTAAATACTACGAACATTGCTTCAAATCAGAATGTAATGTCATATAAACCTAGCTATATTAATATGAAATCAAAAAGGGTGAATGGTGTTCATATTTAAACCACCTAATAAAAGAAAAGACACGAAAAACCGACAAAAAAGCAAATTATTTAGTACATGATAATTTCGTACCATTAAATTAACTACTTTTGATTATTGTCCCAACTAAGCATTAGAAATTAGATAATATCTTAATTCTATGTAACAGATGCGAATTAATAAACGTTCATGAATAATTTTTCCTAAAATTTCCCCTACATTTCTTCTAAACTAAGGATTTTCTAAACAGGAAGTATGTCTTCTGGTAAGGTTCAAATTAAAAATACGGTAATATTCCCCATTCATGGAGTATTAAATTCGAAGTAGAGGAATACGAAGGAGGATTTTGAAGATTTAAACCTTCTTTGAAAGGATGACATATGAAAAAGAGCCTTAATTGTTCATATGAAAATTTAGTTGTTAGAATAAAGTGTTGATCTATCCAAGTCGGATCAATCATTCTTAAAGCATATTTTCCATCTTTTTGTAGAAGTTTAGTATCATCATTAAACCACCATTCAACAAAATCTTCAGCCTCATTCTGATATAATCCAATTGATAGTAATTCATTAATAAATTTTAATTGAAATCTGTCAAATGTATATTGATTTCCTTCAAAAATATACTGCTGGTCTTGTCTTTCTATGATCCATCCATATTCTAGCACGGAATCATAAACATTTAGAGATGAGTCCATTGCAGCTTCATAAAAAAGCCAGTCAATTGAAGTATTTTCATAACTCATTCCTTCAGGTGATATAATCACATCCTGCCAAGTCACTCTTGAACCATTATGAGCATAAGGATATGATTGAACGACCTTTCCATTGATTACTTCTACTTCAATTGTATCAATTATAGTTTTGGTAGCTGAATATAAGTAAATATTTGGTTTATCAACTAATAATAATGATTCCATGTGATATAATTCCACAATAT
>JBHLKP010000212.1:0-6650 GCA_048886525.1 Candidatus Hodarchaeota archaeon
TAAGATTAATTTTCAATTTTCTTGATTTTGTCGGCAGGGTTCAGAGGAGATAATACCTATCTCTAGAGTAATGTCAATAGACAACCTTTTTTCCTGAATCTGGAGATGCGTTCTCTTGTAGATTCCCTTATATTCTCAAATATGGATGGAAATAGATGTCTGGGAGACGATTTTCTTACTTACAAAGTAGGCTAAAACAATATAAAATTGAATTTCTAGTTGGAGGGTTAATTTCCATACCGATATTTTTATTTATACTATTTGCAGTTGTTAAAAATGATTTTAGTGTCTTAGATCACAGTTACTGGGTCGGAGTAGCAGCATACAATCTATTGATAATCATTGGAGTGTGGTTTGTCCTATCGGAACATCAGATGCGATTTTCGATGTCTATTGTTTATTACGCAATTGGTCTTTCTTTATTGTTATTCTTTCTTTTTCGTGGCATTGCATTTACAGGAGATATTACTCTTGGAGTAATTGATGGTGCAAAAGCACTATGGAGCGGAATTAATCCTTATACTGAAAATGTTGTTAGACATGCAGTACCTAATATTCCAAACGAAACCCGCTTGTCAACATATGCATATTTACCTGTTGATTTGTTTACTTATTCAATTCTTTTGGGTAGTATGAATTTCATCTCTTCTCTTTTTGCTGGATCTGAAGTTCCTGATATTCTCCCTGGATTCAACGCTTTTGGTATTTTACTTTCAAATTTAATATTTCTAGGTATTTCGACATTCTTGATTCGTAGAATTCTGCAATCAGAGTTGCACCAAGCTTTAGCTCTAGGCGTTGCATTTTTTACCATTGTAATTTGGAATAATGTATGCTTGGCTCAAACATTATTCTTTGCAGGCTGGTATTTCCATAAAAAAGAGCAAACGAACCTAACAATCACCTTTTGGACTCTAAGTATGCTAGCGAAATACTTTGCAGGTATTTTTATTGTTGGTTATATTGTCGAATATGTTCGTAAAAAGAAAGGAATCGAAATTTTTATGAAATCAGCCATTTTTGGTGTCCTAAGTCTAGTATTCCTTTTTCCGTTTGGGATAATAGAAGTAATTAATTCAACAGTCTTTTTTTATAATACTGAAGAGAGGATTGCTGATGGTTCATTTGGAGGTTCACTTATTTCTGAACTGGTTTTATTTCTCCATTTAGAGTCTATTGTGTGGTTATTTACAGTATTAGGCTTTGCATTCATCCTTTTAGTTGCTTTCTACCTTTCCGATTTATATAAACGACTAGTTGTTACCAGTTTATTATCTCTATTAGTCATATCTGGGATCTCAGCACAATTCTTTCCAATGATAATCTTTATCTTAATTATCTCAGGGAAGATAAGTTTTTTGGATAAGAAAGAGGATTTAAAGGCTAAAGACACAATTGATAAATTTAACAATAATATCTCTTCAACAATGCCAGATTGAATAGTTAAATTCATTCTTCATGATATTTATTCCAATAGCGACAATAAATCATTAATTGGTAAATCTGGAATCCCAATTAAAGTTACACGTCCAGCAGATTTTCCATTTCGACGTTGATTTTTTACTTTCAATTCAATGAGTCCGTATTTTGAGAGTTCTTGTAGATATGACCATAATTGAGTCGGTTTTCGTGGTTTTGTGTTAGTTTGTCTACATATCTCGGTATATTTTTCACATACTTCCTTTGAAGTTACATAGGCTCTATGTTTTAAATTATGAAGCAATGAAGCTAGAGCTAGTAAGACAGTTTTCAATTGAGGAGATAGTTCCATTATTACAGATTGATTTACAGGAAAAATACTAACTTGAGCTTTTCTCATATGTTCAAATTCTATTCTTTGAGCTCTCTCTCGTTCAGCTACCTTAGCTGCTCGCCAGAGTAACTCAATCGCATAACGGGCGTCTCCATGTTCATGAGCAAGAGATGACATCGCTTTAAGAATGTCAGCACAATAAGTTTCTTTAAACAATCCCGCTTGAGCCCGATTTTCAAGGATATCAAATAATTGTGTACTTGTATATGGTTCAAACCGTATAGTTTTCTGTGATAAGGATGATTTTAGTGCCTGATCCAAAAGATTATGAAAAATTGGATTCCTAGTAACAAGAATCAAAGATAATTTTGCACTTTCTTCTCTATTTGATTCTTCGTAATATCTAATTAATGAATATAAAACGTCTTGCTCTTTAGAATTAGAAATTAGGTAATCTATTTCATCTAAACATAATAATAAACTTTGCCTTCGCTCCTCCAAGACTCTGATCAAATAAGTTAATAATTCATACGAACTAAAACCACGCACAGGAAACGCAGGTACTAATTTACTCAAAATTGATGTTAAAATTAAATACCAAGATCTTTGGCGACGACAATTTATATGAAAAAAGATGATATTAACAATGTTTGGATGTACTTTTTTTCTGCAATATTTTTCCAAAGTTATTCCAAATTTTGTGACAAGTGCAGTCTTCCCCAAACCCACTGATCCCTGAATTATTACTTGTTTCCCAGAAATGCTTGAATTTCTAGAAATAATTGATTTGAAATGGTTAGCTAATAATTCCAGTTCTCTTTCTCTATGAATTAAATTTTCTGGTATGAAACTTGGTTCAAACACCTTTTCATCTTTAATAATCTCATTTTTTCGGTCGAAAAATTTCGTTAAATCAAAATTTGGTTTATCCAATTAATTTTTCACCGTCAAATGGTTATTATTTTTGCAGTCTTTTTTCCCTATTTTATACTATCCAAGCCTAAGATCAAAATCTTGCACAAATAATAGTAATCTAAAGGTCGAATGATTGTTTAAAATATGATTAACCGAAAAACTTGACAATGTGATATGATTAAAGGGTAAAATAATTTTTAAAATCTATTGACTCCATTTTTCAGGGATATACCATTTACCCCTTCATTATTAATCAATTGTTTGGTTAATTTCCATGAAAAATCGATCATCTATCCAATGTTTGACTTTCTTTCAGAGGAAAGTGAAAATGACCCAATAGGTCTTTTAAGACAAATACTAGACATCAAGAGGAGAATAGGGAGTTTATCCTCTTTAAAGAATTATTTCATATTATTCTTTTAACTTTCTTCTGAGTAAATCTATTGTAAAAAAAAGGTCGACTTAATTACAGCTGAAACAGACTCTATCCTAATGTCTGTTATTACAAAAGAAAACATAGAATTCTGGTTTTTTTATTCTTATCGAAGGTAAAAGATCCTTTTTAACGGGTATTAATAGAAACCAGTGTAGACAGGCTATAATGCAGTATATTTTTGATTGAATAAGCAGTGTGTCACCTATTGCTTTTTAATCGAAGAAAGTACATTGTACCATAGGCATTTTAACAAAGATTTGTAAGTGATAGGAATGAATAGTCCAAATAACTCTTCAACTTCGCTTTTTTTAAATGAAACTGAGGATATTGACTCAGATTTAATGAATTTATCTGGAATAGGGCCTGCTATTGCTAAAAAATTAATCGAAGCTGGATTTAATACTCTTGAGTCCTTAGCTACAGTAAGTATTGGAGAGTTGATGAATGTAGGAAATTTAGGAGAAAAAACCGCAAAAAAAATTATTGATTGCGCCCGAGATAAATTAGACTATGGATTTGTGTCTGCTGATGTCATACTAGAGCTGCGACGTAATATGTTACGAGTAACCAGTGGTAGCGACTCTTTAGATGACTTACTAGGAGGTGGGGTGGAAACTGGTGCTATTACGGAATTATATGGCGAATATCGAACAGGAAAAACTCAGATATGTCATCAATTGTGTATCACAGCTCAATTACCCTCTTCGATGGGAGGTTTTAATGCTGATGAGAAAAGTCCAGTCTCATGTATATACATTGATACAGAAGGTACATTCCGTCCCGAAAGAATTGTGTCAATGGCAAATAACTTTGGAAAAGATATTGACGTCCAATCTACGCTAAAACATATTTATCACGGTCGTGCGTATAATAGTGATCACCAAATGGTCTTAACAGAAAATATCATAAAGGATATAACGACAAACAATATCAAACTGGTTGTAGTGGATTCTCTTATCTCACATTTCCGCGCAGAATTCGTTGGAAGGGGAACTTTAGCATCTAGACAACAAAAATTAAATCAACACCTTCATACTCTTCTTAAAATAGCAGAAGTGTATAATATTGCTGTAATTGTAACAAATCAAGTCCATTCGAAACCTGATATGTTTTTCGGTGATCCAACAGCTCCAGTTGGAGGTCATATCTTAGCTCATGCGTCACATACTCGTGTTTACCTTCGAAAGTCTAAGGGAGAAAGAAGAATTGCACGAATTGTCGACAGCCCTTTACTTCCTGAGAGTGAAACCGTTTTTGCCATTACACAAGATGGGATTGTCGATATTAATTAAGATTGATTTGTAAATTAGTTTTTTTCCTGAATGGTAAAGACTGAACTCAGTTATCATTCTAAAGAATGTAAATGAAGAACATGAAAGAATAAGAAAAACTAATTTCGAGTTTCGTCTATAAAAAAAGAGAAATGAAAAGTATAAAAAAGAGAATTTTACTAATGATTGATAATTCACGATTGGAGAAACAAAAAATGGCAGAGCCTTCAAAAGAGATTAATAAGACACCTCCTAAAAAGAGAGATTATATCATTATAAGATCCTATCCTGAGACTTTATTCTTTTATCCGAGCATGATTGTAGGTTTTATAGCCTTTCTTGTCGAATTGACGATAGTTCCTGGTTTGAATCAAGCTGATGCAACATCAATGTCAAATTTCATTGGAACATTCTTCTTTGCTGTATTTGCGTTCAACTTTATTATCGTTGCATTTGATTTTGGAGTAGGAAAAACTGCATTAATTGCAGCTGGTGTAATTATCATAGTTTTAGCCTTTATCATCCTTCAAGAGCAATTAGGTATTGAGCAATTTGGATTTGATCTACCAGATATTACTGCTTCCATAGAGTTCTATTTTTTCTTTACAGTATTAGTCTTTCTACACTTAATCATTATCTACATTTACAGTCGTATAGACTATTGGTTAATCTCCCCCACTGAAATTTATCATCACCGTGGTATTCTAGGAGATGAAAAACGATTTGGTAATGCTCAACATGCTCATATTGAGAAAACATCTCCTGATATTTTTGAAAAAATGCTTTTTTTGAGTGGAGATCTGTTCATTAAACCTGAAACTGATCCCCATATCTACCGTATTTCAAACGTGTTTCGGATAAATACCAAAGAAAAAGAAATCAGGAAAATACTTTCATATGTACCTGATAAACGTTTAGAAATCTAAACGTTCCTTTTTCTTTTTTAGTCCTTGAGATTCACTTTACAACTGATCCTGAAGGAATTATTTCCTCGGATGAAACAACTACTCCAGCTGATAATACTGTATTTGATCCGATACTACTATTAGGTCCTATAACTGCGCCTAATTTATGATAGATTCTTCCTTTGATTAGTTTGGAAATTCTTTTCTTATCATCATCCTCTAATATATTCATCGTAGTAACGCCTGAACCAAGAATAGCGTTTTCTCCAATAATACTATCGCCAACAAAGGAAAGACGACCTATTTTTGTGTTTGGTTGTATTACCGAGTTTTTTACTTCAACTGAATAGCCGATTAAACAGTCATTTTCGACGCATGAATAACCTCGAACAAGGCTATTCGTTCCAATGTAGCTATTTCTACCAATAAAACACGGGCCAATTATCACAGCATTATGATCAATAACGGCATTTTCCTCAATTAATGCTACCCCTGATATATAAGCGGAGGGAGATATTTTTGCTGTTTTGTGAATACGAGCATATTCAAGATTCTTGAATAAACTTTGATTTGCTGCTAAAATATCCCAAGGATAGCCAACATCAATCCATTCATCCTGCCATACAGAAGCACATAATCTTCGCTGTTCTCGTAATAATCTAGCTAAAGAAGTAGTTAGTTTTTTTTCTTCCGCAAGAATGTCAAAAAACTCTCCTGGAAGAATAGAAGCCCCTGCAAAAATATAATTTGCATCTGATTCATCGATAGGAGTATCAGGTAAGATTTCTGTAATAAATCCGCGATCATCGATATTTGCTATACCAAATTCAGATGATTTTCCTACTAAAGTAACAGCAATAGCTCCATCTGCCGCAGTATTAATATAAGAATTCATTAAATGATGATAAAACATGTGTGGCGCTATAATATCTCCATAAGCAAGCAAAAAGGGCTCATCTCTTGAAAAATGTTCGCTAGCTGAGATTATTGCTCCTTCTATTCCAGTTAAATCTCCTTGATCTGCAATTCTTATATGAATCCCTTTTTGACGATAATCCTCAACTAATTTTCGAATTTTTTCCCCCAAATACCCAACAACAATTACAAATTCTTCGATTCCTGTTTCTAATAATCCATCAATAATATATTCCAGTAGATACTTACCATGAAGCGTCAACATTGTCTTGGGACGATATTTTGATAGAGGAAGCATTTCTTTTCCACTTCCCCCTGCTAAAATCAAAGCTTTAATCGACATTCAGTCACCTCGTTTTTTGACACTTTTATTCCTAGTAATAAACGCCTCAAGGTAAGATCATTCTCTTTCAATGTTTCATTTCTCTCTAAGATAGTTGCTAACGTTTGTTCGC
>JBHLKP010000213.1:0-6633 GCA_048886525.1 Candidatus Hodarchaeota archaeon
TATCAAGCAGTAGAAGTCATTATTCACGAAATCCCTAAAGCTCATTGGGGTATTGACGGAAAACCCGCAACAGAGTCACGTAAAGATTCAAAACCACCAATCTAGTTCTCCTCAGAAGTGTGATTATTTCACCCATCGAGGGCTTTTTTTTTTACAATATCCTCCCATTTACTCAATTGAGAAATCAGAAAAATCATTTTTTATTGAGAATCTTACATTCAACTCTATTATATCTTTTCTTTGGTAATTTGTTGGCCTTGATTAAATATCAAATGCGACTAGGGTTTGATGATTATTAACTGATGAAAGATAGAAACACATAATTGTGCAGATAGCACCTTTTTTCTATTTTATGCGATAAATCGAACCTATTTATCAGGATTGCAATTCATTTATGTTCCTTTATCAAGTTTATTGCGTATATATAGTGATTGCAATCGTAGTGCTTGACCTACATGTGTAACTGTATGCATAATATTCAGTCCGATCCAATTTAGTAACGATATTTTAGTATTAGGATTAAATGGATGTAATATATACCTATTTAGACCCCCGCTTGTCATTTTTTGTTGGATTTCTTTAAGAATTTGAAGAGTTCTTTCATACAAATCAATATATTGCTCAGGGAGGTCTAATTCTTTATTGATTGTGAGATTAAATTTTGATTCGTTAGTGTTCGGCTTAAGAATTTTGGCACAAGATTTGTAAAGGGAAGTAATCCCGTGGATATATACATCAGCTGCTGTTGGTTCTCCTTCAAAAATGGGATTTTCAAATGATTCATGAAACTGGGCTTTTCGTGCCAGTAGAATATCTTTTGTATATGAAAATTGTCTTTCCACAACTACTAGATAATCCATCTCTTTACCAGCCTTTCTTACCTGATTAAACTAACCTTCATTTTTATCGTTAAGAATTCAATTAATTAAACAAAAATTAAACTCATTAAATCATCTTTGCAACCAATCAGTATAATTATTACCAAAAAGTAATCAAAACATTCTGGGTACGAAGATTATTTAACTTCAAAAAAAAGAAGGAAATACATCAAAACTTTAAGCGAAAGAAGAAGTGAATCTGCCTATGATTGAGATGAAAAGATGTCCAACAAAATTTGCTTTAAAATTCTTTAAGAAATGGAGTATCGAGGTAATTAGGGATATTTGGTTTGGAAAAGAAAGATTCACTGAAATTTTACAGGCTAATCCTGGTTTAAGTACTAAAGTTTTGTCTCAAAGGTTAAGAGAGCTTGAAAAATATGGAATTGTTGATAAGAGAATTGTTAGCAAATCTCCGATGAGAGCGAGATATTTATTGACTGAGAAAGGACAAGCGTTGAACAGGATTATGTTTGATTTAGCGATCTTTAGTTATGATTATTATGCAAACGAGATTTTTAAGGGAAAGACTCCCTCACGCCCAGAGATGATTAAGATGACTTCTAATAATTTTAAAATTGACCAAACTGATTTATCTGGTTATTGAGTATCTATTGGTGACAATCCAACCTGTTATGACACAATTAGATTTGTGGATCATATCAGAGATTAGGTAACAGAAATTCATTAGAAAATTAGTAGAAAGGCCCCTTTTAAAGATTTTTCTGTCATTTTTTTCCTTTTAGAGAGTGTATTAGGTTATATTTCAGCAAAGCAATGAAGTGGGAACAAAAAGACTGTCTTGTTCTTTTAAGAATATCGACACTTTCACCATTTCTATGTGATTTATGGTGAAATTCATACCCTACACAATTTTAATACTAGATTTTTCCTTATATACAGAGTTCGTCAATAATAGATGACAGTTTTCAGGAGAATTCTCAATTACGATCCTTATTATTTATTTAGATTAAGACTTCTTAAAAGTATAATAAAAAAGAGCAAGGCCGTATTTAATGAATAAAAGAGAAATTAAAAAGAATGTTTTACTCCTACACGCGCCATTCAATAAATACACCTTTAATGAAAATTGGAGGAACTTAAAGACATTATCCCCTCCTCTTGGTTTACTTTATCTAGGTACCCCCTTAATAAAAAATGGGTACGAAGTTTCTTTCATTGACCTAAATGTTGATAAATTTTCAAGGAAAGAATTTCTGAATCGGATTAGAAAACAAGATTTTATCTTAATTACCTGTTTCGAGGGTACAATTCGTAATGTCATCAAAATAATTCATGATATCAAGAAAGTAAATAAAATTGGATATATTATTTGTGGAGGACCACAATGCAATATTGTTAGAGAATATGTTGAGGGCTCAGACATTACATGCGTGGGAGAGGTTGAAGGCTACATTACTAGGATACTTGACTCTCTTGTTTCCAAGAAATTTTTGAAGGATATTCCTGGAATAATTTATGAACAAAATGGATTAATAGTTAAAAATCCAGGATTCATGATGCAGTCTGAATTAGATTCCAGTTTATTCCCTGTTCGTGAATTAATGGATAGACAAAAATATGGTTTTATTGGTATAACAAGGATTAACCTCGCATTGATCATGAGTTCCCGTGGATGTCCTTTCAATTGCCATTATTGTGTAAATTCATCATTAAACTCAATATATAGAGAAAGAAGTGTTGAAAATGTAATCAATGAGTTAAAAAGCTTAGAAGGTCAAAGTTACAGATATATTTCTTTTGGAGATGATAATTTCTTACTAAATAAAAAACGTGTTATTAATTTAATGAATAGAATTATTGAAGATAAAATTAAGGTTAAGATGATAGTATTAGGAAGGGTAGATTCAGCAGATATAGTAGTGTATAGGAAATTGCGTGAAGCAGGTGTTATTGCAATCCTTTTTGGAATTGAAAGTGCGAATCAAGAAGTTCTCGATTTTTACAATAAAAAAACTACTGTAGAAAAAGGGATAGAAGCAATAAAGTTAGCAAACAAAGTTGGCATTATAACATTCGGGTCTTTCATAATAGGGGCTCCATTTGAAACAAAAAAGCACTTTGACAAAAATAAGGAATATTTTGATTTAGTACCTTTAGATTTGATGATATGCAATAAGCTAGTGTATTTGAAGGGGTCGAGATTATGGATCAATGCAAAAAATAAAGGATTAATAAAGAAAACTGAACATAATGTTAAAGTTAATCAGAAGCTCTCTTTCTATTCACCAAGAGAATGGTCTGTAATTAAAAATGAATTGACTTTACATTTCTATAAGAATCCACGAAGAATTTTGAGACTTCTTATCAAAGTTGTACGTTTAGGAGAGGTAGGATTGATATTTAAGATACTTTTGGACATCAAAGCAATCAAAAAAAGGTTAATGGCAACATTATTAGATTAAAAATTAAATCTAATCGTCTTTCTATATTCAGAAGTGGAAATGAGGAAAGTTGAGAGTTGGAGTCTACCTATTTTGACAGATTGCAAATAGGAGAGTTAAATTATGAAAACATATGGTAAGAAGATAGTTATCACTGCTGATCAAACTTTGATGAGTGATTATCATGGAAGTATTTTCTTTGGTTTCAGTGTGTGCCTTACTGATAATTTATTACCAGATTTTATTCTTCGAAGGACATTTTTCCCTACTCTACGATCTCATCCCGACGGTTCAGCTAAGTTTGCAACAATAGGGGTTCGTAAGATAGAAGCTACCTTACTTCAAGAAGGTTTTAATGGAGAAGTGGTTGTTTCCCACCCCAATCATCTGGATAAGGTTGTAGGTCCTGAAACAAGGATTGTTGGGATCAGTGTAGTAGATCCACTTGGAAAAGGCCCAGCTACAACGACTTTTGTTAGTTTACTTGGTGGAGAGGCATACATGACTAAAAGTTTCCGAAGCCTCATAAAACATCCTTTGATAAGAAAGTACAAGCCAAAAGTAGTAGTTGGTGGACCAGGGACATGGCAGCTTCTAGATAAAGAAATTATGGGAAAATATAATATAGATTACTTATTTTTAGGTGAAGCGGAAAACACTATTGCTAGAGTTTTTAAAAATATCATTGCTGGTAATGATGTTCCCAGAATAATTTATGGACAACCGACGCCACTTGAAAAGATCCCTTGTATAGTTAATCCAACCATAAATGGGATAGTAGAAATCGGACGGGGATGTGATAGACGATGTACCTTTTGTACCCAAACTAAACGGGGATTCATCTCTCGTCCAGTTAACCAAATCATGAGGGAGATTAACCTCAATATCTCTCATGGTATTGAAAAGGTTATCTTGCAGTGTGAGGATGTCTTACGATATGGTGCAAAAGGAATTCATATTAATTCTGAAAAAGTTACGGATTTATTTAGACATGTGTGTTCTCATCCAAGATTAAGAGAGCTTCAAGTTTGTCATGTAACTTTATCCTCTGTCATGGATGAGCCAAAGCTTTTAGGAGAGTTGTCTGAAATTGTTGAGGTGGGAAGACGACAGCCATGGATTGGTGCACAAACAGGTATCGAGACTGCGAGTCCCAGACTGATGGAAAAACATATGCGAGGGAAAATCAGACCATTTAAGGTGACAGAATGGCCAGAGATTGTGAAAAATGCTTTTGGATTACTACAAGATTCTGGCTGGCTTCCATGTGGAACACTAGTATTAGGTCTTCCCGATGAGAATTGTGATGATATAACGGATACAATCGCTCTTATAGAAGATTTATATGATTATCAGAGCATTATAGTACCCTTGTTTTATGTTCCTATAAATATGTCCTATCAAAATAAAGAAGAAGCTTTCGGATTAGAGAAGATGACCTATAATCACTGGGAATTGGTATCTAAGTGCTTAGATCATAATTATAGGTGGTTGATTCGAATTTATAAAAAGGGCTACCAATACCATAATATAGCACTAAAATTCAATATAAATATATTGGGGAGACTTATGTTCAGGATAATAAGACGAAAAATAAGGAGGATGAGTCATTTATCTACAAAGAAAAAATAGAAATTTTTATGTGTTTTACTTTTCTTCTAAATAGTTCATTATAGTTTCCTATGTTCCTTTCGTTAGCCTATTTGGGATGATATCTTTAACTTTTAAGTCAAAAAGTTTCTTATTCCAAGAATCCCTAATTTTGAAAGAATTAGAGCTCCAAATAGTACCATTACTTTCATATACGCTCGCTATACATCCACTACGACAAAGACCTTTCCAGGAACAAATCTTACAATTTTCTATAATGATATATTGTTGATAATAGATCTTTCTTTAGATAAAGTTCTTTAAAATCTTCTTCGATCTCTTGACAGGTCTTAAAATGTATTTTTAATATTTTCTCTGACAATCCTATTATCCCTTCTTGCTAACACGTTAAAGGGCACCATACTTTGTCGTTATTTAAATAAAAAGATACAAGAACCAGTTATTCAATGGTTTTTCAATAAAATAGGTGAACTCTGAAATTAAAATATAAAAATTGAGAATTAGGTTTAGGAGAGTCTTCCCAATTATCTTATACGTAATGAGATCCATCTTATGAATCAAAAAAATGAATGGAAATCATATGTCTTTTCTAATTCAACCCCCCATTTAATGAGACCTTGACTAATAAGTATCTTTGGTACAAATCCTTCATCCTTTAATTTCATCCATGAAGTTGAGAAATCTGCAAACCAAGATGAAGGCATCCAAAGAAAACCTGTAAGTATAAGTCTTCCCCCCAAATCTAGGTTGTTATCATTATAAAATAGGTAATTGAATGGAACTAATTTCAAATGTTCAATGATATTATGGAGTAGGTTCACATTACTCCTTGATCGTGGCCCCACTAATGTAATCCACACTTTAGATTGGAGACCTATATTTGAAAGGATAGTAAACCGGTTAATGAGTCTTTTTAAGAAAAAATCATCGAAAAACTGTTTGATGTACTTCTGTCCTACTTTCAACTTTTTACTCAAATAAATTTTGGACAATGACGTCCCATTTTGTATAAGATCAAGCATTCTTGCCTGTTTGTTTGTTATTCTAATAATATTATCATTAGAGATTAAACTTTGCTCAACACCAAATTTTTCTGAAAATTGATGATCTATCCACGTATCACATATAAAAATTGGAGGTAGTTTTTGCCACCTTTCTTCAATTTTAGTGGATAAACCACTTAAATTCCATCCAATGTAGTTTTTAGTTAATGTTATTTCATAGAGAGGATCAAAAAAGTCTTTAATTTTACAAAAAACACTTTTTTGAGTTGAAGGAATTTGGAATATCTTAAGTTTAGAAATACATTCTCCCCAATCGAGTATAACATCGACAAGGCAATAAGGTTCAAAATGTAAGGGAAGTATGTCTAAATTATCAATATGAATAATTGCAGAGGTATAATATCCTAATTTAGCCATATTTATCCGATAGATATGGTAAAACATTGAATTGCAGTATAGATAATTAATACGCCTTGAGACAGTATTTTCACTCAAATCCAATGATTTTGCAATTTGTCTATTTGTTGGGATGTAGGGACATTCATTTCGGATTATAGGATTGATTAAGAACTTAATAATTTTAAGGTCATTTTTAATTAATGGAAGATTTAATTTACTAATAAACTTGCTTAGGGTGACAAAAAATGATTCTAAATTATTAGAACATTGTAATTGATCTAGAATTGTATTTTCGGGATTTATTGCCTCAAAGGCTAATAGATCATATGGGAGGAT
>JBHLKP010000214.1:0-6571 GCA_048886525.1 Candidatus Hodarchaeota archaeon
CCAGTATTTTTCTAAGGCTTACTTATTTAGTACGATTCTATTTGTTCTATTTCATGGATTAATGTTTTGCTAGACAGAATTTAGACGACTTCTGAAAATCTTTTAAACATATAATTTCTTTTGTAAATAATATGTCACTTATCCCAAGATGGATGATGGGCAATAAAGGACGAAATTATTCTCTTTTGATAATTTTACTTAATATAATAGTTATTAGCTCTCAATTGACATCTGTTAAGTCATTTTTTTATTATGAGAACTCATTGTACATTGAAACTAAAGGATGTTCATTTAATATTACACTATCAGAGGGATATCATGTTCTTGTTATCGAAAATGCTGGTTATTGTGCTGGAAAATATTATAGAAATAGAAATACTGCTTCTATTCAGTATTTAGTTATTCGGCCTGAAAATTCTAACCCCTTCTACGATAGAATGCTTTTTGGTGAATCCTCTCTCGAGTCTCAATACTATCTATATCTAAATTTCTCTATTATAATTGAATCTGATGATTCTCCTCAAACTAGTTTTTCAATCGATGCTTCCAACGAGGTTTCTGTTTTTGTAACTAATGAGAACGGTTTGAGTGAATTCCAAGATGAAATAGATAACACTAATTTCGTAGATAAACCACTTCCATTAGCTATTATAATGTTTATTGTACTAATTGTTATAGGAATTGTTACTGTGGCTGGAATCACAATTTATCGCTCCCAAAAGCAAGCGGACTCGATTTACACGATGGGAGAAAAAAAATCAGGTAAGTTCATTTCGACCCACAAAGCTCCATCAACCAATTCAATGCTTCAGAAGAGTCCCACTGAAATTTTTTCGCGATTCTGCAGTGATTGCGGTTCCAAAGTTCTATTCGAGCAGGAATTTTGTTCAAATTGTGGAAAGAAACTTCAAATCAAATGATATACAAGCATATTATTAGGGACTGAAATCCTTATCAATTTTGAAAAATATAATGCAAAAAATGGGATTTCAAGCAATATAACGAGACTTTTGAGCAAGTTTTATGGATATCAAAAATAAAAAAGAAGAAAATGAGGGAGGTCAAGATCCTCCACTCCTAAATTAAGTCAAACCTGCTAGGAAATTTACTTTAAGATTGGGAACTTCTGTACAAACGAGAGTTCGGACCATTTTTTCCCTAAACCCAGATAATTTCCGACTGGAATGATTAAGAACAATCCTAAGACGAGAATGTAAATAATATGCTCATCAATAAGGGGATTGAATACCATCGTGCCTGCTGCAGGATTGATTATCCATTCAGATAAATAGACCGAAACTAGGAATATAATGGTAGAAATACTCGAGAAGCGTACTAAAATTCCAGTCATCAAACCTAGACCAGCAAATAAAAGCATGCCCATATAAGCAATATCTACTATCTGATACATACTTCCTAATGCGTCTGAAAATATAAAAGCAAACGGACTGTTCTGATTAACTCCATAGATCTGCAAGAAACCTTGTGTTGGTGATGCTCCTGCTAACCAAGAATTTGCTGGTGTTGTTGCGAATCCAAGGCCAAACATTTTATCAAGAAATGGCCAAAGGAAGATAAAACCAATTGCAATGCGCAAAATTCCTAGAACTTTTTCTTCAGGTTTATATTTTTCAATAAAATCAGTCAAATGTTGTCCCTCAATGTGTTTTAATATTTTTAAGCTACATAACAAACTATTTTGTCTATTTGTTATTCTAACTTAACAATTGTGAATTTACTATAAAATTTACATGTTCCGAAAATCGAAAATGGTAGGTTAAAAAGGAAACAAAATAAAAAAAGAATGAATATGAGCTATCCGCCCTTTATTTATAAGAAAAGTACAAACATCGTCTTCTCCATTTCTTTTGCGCTTCTTCTTCCATTCCTTGTTATTATATTACCCATATTCATGATTCTATTCAGTCTAATTTTCTTTCCATTTTCATTAATTCATGAACTAGGTCATTTCATAACCTCATTCATATTGCTTCCTTCACATGAACCCATGCTGCATTTTGAAATTGTTGGAGGAGAACTCATTTGTTCTTGTGATCTGTCTCAAGAGTTAATATGCTGCTTGGATTCAATCATTGTAGTAATTGGAGGAGTAGGCTCGGTTATAATAACTACTTTTCTCCTTCTAGTTTTATTATCCAGGAGCCAAAATCGGAATATAGTACACCTTGTAAAGCTTTATCTTCTGTTTGGATTACTGTCAGATCTACCAAATTTATTCCCAATCTTACCGTCCGCAATTAGATCCGCAACTGATGGATATATAATCTACTCATTTTTATCTCACATGGAATTCTTACCTTTATTATCTTCAAGAGTTTCTTATTTTTTTTCGTTATCGTCATTTATTATTGTATTAATTTCATTTTATTTTCTGGGCTCTTTCCTATTTCAATTCCTGATTTTTTTTCTAAAACCTGAGTCGAAAGGCTCAGAGGAAGAAACTCACACTCTCCAATCGTAATAGATAGAGCTAGTAGTAGAACTTTTCTCTTTAATTAAACTCTATCAACTAATTTCCAAGAATACTCTCTCTGATTTGTCTCTCCAAGACGTAAGTTTTACGAGTATCCTAGAAAAAAATCCGCTATAAAGAGATTTCAGTGCTTCCCTGGCAACTTCTTCTTCATCAGCTGACAAGATTCTGACTTTAACTTTCGTTTCAGGGCCAGTAATTTTCCCTCTCATCGTACAAGGCGCAATTAGTGCATTTGAATTGTATTTAAGCCTTTTAACCTTATATGAATCTTTTCTTGTTGACACAAAAAGTTTATTCTCATGATGGACAAACTCAACAGGAGTAGCAACAGCTTTTCCACTTTTGTAATAAGTAGTCAGACTTATTGTTCTTTTCCCCTTTAAATAGTCGAATTTATTATTACTGGACATATCTAATTTCATCTCTGGATTTGATGCACCAAAGATAAGTCGCATTCAAGTTCCTAATACAGGTTTCTATTAGCATTTCAGATTCTTGGAGTAGATCAGCAATAATTGCTCATAGCTTCTTTAATTGATATCTCTCAGTCAATAATTCATAATAAGAATCAAGAAGACTACTCATTTCTTCAAAGCTAAGCTGTCCATGTGCTGTAGGCATATTCAATATTCGCTGTGTTAAATCTTCACGTAAACTCTCATATTTAAAACCAAAATTAATTTTCGACTTGATTCGTAACTGTTGAATTTCTAATCCCAAGTCTAACAAATCTTTTTCGGATTTTTCAATCCCTAGAGCTTTAAAACAGTCAAGCACGATCGAAGGGGTAAATAAATTTCGGGCGAATAAGCAAATAACAAGTGAATTAAGCACATTCCTCCATTCCTCCTCTTTAACGAGTTTAAAAATAGCATCTTTAGGGGAAGGCCGTTTTCCAAAGGTTTTTTGATCTAGGGAGTATCCTGCGTTATCCAGATGGGAGTGACGGCCACCAATCGCATGACCTATCATACTATATGGCCCTGTTGAATAACCTGCAGGAGGATTATTGTTAAATTTCACTGTAAAGTCTTCTCCTCCATACTTCTTAATTAAAGCTTCTAATCCTTCGCCAGCAATCCAAAAAATATCATTTTCATCATCTCCACGATATGTGATCCTTTTTATAACCTCTAAATAATCATTCAGATTCCCAAATCGAATTAATTGTCCATTTGTATCCTCTTTTGTTATTATTCCCTTTTCAAAAGCCTCAGATAACCAACCTAATACCACTCCCAATGTGATTGCATCTATTCCAAGCTTTTCACTTTCTTCAATTAGCTTCAATAACTCAATTCCATTTCCAATCATTAAATTTGATCCAAGTGCATAAATTGGTTCATAATCATAGGGAACTGCAATGGAATGTATATCAGCAGGAGAATCCATACCATATCGTTCTCGTAGAATTGCAACATGAATACACCCCACGGGACATGTATTGCAGGCGATACGTCTTCCCAAATAGGATTCTACAAATTTTTCTCCTGAGATTTCATTCGCATGATCAAATCTCCCTAGAGTAAAGTTTTTTGTTGGCAAGGCGTTCATTTCATTGAGAGGCAAGACACTTTGAGGTGTTCCCAATACATGATATTTTTTCATGATATCTGTCTTTACACATAAGTCCCAGATCTTTTTATAGACTTTAAGGTACTCCCTTCTATCAATAGGTGCAGAATCCAAGGGAATATCCTTTTCTCCACTGACAACAATAGCTTTTACTCGTTTTGAGCCAAGAGCCGTTCCAACTCCTAAACGACCAAAATGCCTAAAACTATCAACAACGATATTTCCATACTTAACTAAATTTTCACTCGCTTGTCCGATTCTAATAGAAGATCTTCTCCCAGGACCGATAGGCACTAATTCACGAAGTACTCGTCCAATAGTAGACGTATACATATATGCAAGAGGACCCGCTCTTCTAATGTTCACTTCATCATTATTTATGGTGATAATACAAGTTTTTTCTGCTCTCCCCCTTAAGATCAGGGCTCCTAACCCCGCAAATCTCATTGCTAAGGATAAGCGTCCTCCTGCATATGATTCCCCTAAATCACCATTAAGAGGACTACGAAAGACTGCAGCCGTTTTAGAAACAATAGGATAAAATGTTGACAGAGTACCTATGCTAAAAATGATTACATTTTCTTCCGAAAGTGGATCTGTATTATTAGAAACATAATTTTGAAGTAAGTTAATTCCGACACCAATTCCACCTATCCATTTGTCAAATAAATCAGGTTTAGAGAATTTTTTTACTGATTCAGTAGTTAAATCGATTTCTAAAATATCTTGGGGAATTAAACTCATTTGTAATCACCTAGAATCCTGATTTAGGTTCTTCCATGATCAAAACACCTGTCGGACAAAATTTGGAACACAAACTACATTGTCGACAAACAATGGCATTATTCAACCTTAGATCAATGTGGATTGCTCCTGGAATCGGACAAGCGGCAACACATTCCTGTTGACACTTCGAGGCATCACATAAAGTACGATTTACCAAAACACCCCCTCCATTAGATCTTGGACGAATTGCTCCCTCAATTGGACAAACTGGAACACAGGGAGGGTCTAAACAACCACGACATACAATAACAGCAAATGCTCCTTCATAACCACCCACCGTTTTGATTTTAATTGAAGTTCTATCAACTGATAATACTTTTTCATTGATTCTAGCACAAGTCAATGCACATTGGTAACATCCAATGCATCTTTCTAAATACGCTACACGTAGTCGCATTGTCATGATTTTTTTACTAGGACTCCTAACAATAAAAGCATTGTCATTACCTTAGTAAAGTCTTTATTCCTTTGGATTTTTTTTTTAGAAAAGATATTTTAAATTAAAAAATTTTCAAAGATCTAGTAAAAAATCACTTAAAATATTCTTCAGTTTATAACAGATAGAAGTTGATGACTTCCATAACTTCCGCTATTCCAGATATCCGAAAAACCAGTAAACAATCCTTAAAATGACAGGAGAAAAGTTCATGACCGATCCACCTTTCGATTCACGTGGTAATATGCAACAATTTGTCCTAGAATCTCTTGATGAGATTATAACATTGCTAAAAACAATAGATCACCCTCAACGACTCCGTATACTAGCATTGATGATGGATACTCCAATGACGTTCAAAGAATTAATGGAAAAATGCTGCATACAAAAAAGTGCATTGGGCAATCATATCAATATTTTGAGTAGTCAAAACCTGCTACAAAAGATTGATAGGGGTTTATACAGACCTACTGATGATGGAGAAGCCTTTTTCCAGCATATCGCTCAGAGCTTTTTAGAAATCAAACTTCGTGAACAAGAGAGGTTGGAAAGAATCCGTCGTCTGATTGGGAAATATACAACTCATGGAGATAAAGACATGAATGAAGATACAGTTAAAATAGATTTAGATGTTCGAATACTTACTCTCGAACCCATGCGTATAGCTAGCGTTCGAGTTTTAAGTAAGAACCCTGAAAATGATGCTTGGGAAAAAATGCAAACGTGGGCGGGTAAACATGGATTACTCGATAGCATTGAAAAACATCCTGTTTTTGGTTTCAACAATCCAGAGCCCTCTCCTGATAAAGAAGAATATGGATATGAATTTTGGATCAAAGTAGGGTCAGAAATTCAACCTGAAGGAGATATTAAAATAAAGGAGTTCAAAGGTGGATTATATGCAGTCACCACTACTCGTCTTATAGTTGATCCTGAATTAAATATCATTCCAGCCTGGAAAAAACTTGCAGAATGGGTAAAAAAATCGCCTAAGTATGATTATGGATCTCATCAGTGGTTAGAAAAACTACTCAATCCTAGCGCCGTTCCTGAAGATTTAGTTCTCGATCTTTATTGTCCAGTAAAGGAGGTATAACACATTCTAGATGATCAAGGTTATCAGCTGAAAAAGAGTACAGCATCGATACCCGAAGTTATACCTCAAGAAACTCCAATCGAAGAACTAATGAAATACTTACATCTACGAAACTATCTTATAGCCGCAAAAAAGATTCGAGAAGCCTGGAACAGAACTTAAAGCAATATTGTCTCAGAAT
>JBHLKP010000215.1:0-6548 GCA_048886525.1 Candidatus Hodarchaeota archaeon
TTGTCGAATAACCTGATCCAATGTTGTAGATAACCTCTTTCTTTGTACATTTCTTTATTATCAAGCTTATTGCATCAGCTATATCTTCGACAAAGATGAAATCGTTTTTAGAATTAGGTGTTTTAATTTGAGGTTTTTCCTTTTTCAATACTGAAGTGATAATATACGGTAATAATGAACTAGGCTTTTGTCCTGGCCCATATGCAAAAAAAAATCGTGTCCAAATAAATTGAATTTTGTTTTCCTTTGCAATTTCTGCTCCCATTATACGAAGAGAATTTTTTGCTACACTGAATGGATTAAATGGTTTAGGATACATTTCTTCAGATAACTTACCGTCTGTTCTTCCATATTCCCAACAGCTTCCTGTAGTTAGGATTCGATTACAATTAATGTCAGCAAGAGTTAAATAGAAATTGAGGCTATTTTGTAGATTTTTAACACTCATTCGCGCTTTATAATCAGGGATCCCTTGCCAAGCCATATGAACTGTCAATTCAGGCCCAAAATCTTTAAGAGATTCTTTCCACTTCGAAATGTTAGAAAGATTTCCTGAAATATATTCAATCTCATTGAATTTTTCTAAAAAATCAGTTTTAAGCTCCTCTTCTTCATAGGATAATAGAAGTAGGTCATGGCCTTCTTTAAGAAGGTGATCGACAACATAAGGACCAATAAATCCTGTTCCTCCTGTTATGAAAATCCTCATCTATATGACCTTAATTAAAAATCCTTTCGTGTCCAATCATACTCGATCTCATTAGAATGTGGATCGATTCGTAAATATCTGAGATTAGGATTATGTGGTTCTGAAGCTACATTGCACAAGATAGAATATGGAGCCCACATTCCCTTGGAAGCGTTCGCAATTCCAGGTGGAATATGAACTAAGCAATAATTATCCTCACCAAAGAAAATTTCTTGAAGATTTCCCTTTGTAGGAGATTTATCTCTCATATCTACTAAAACGAGTTTTATCATTCCATAAATACATATATAATTCAAAATTAGAGTTTCATGGACGTGCCATCCATTGATAACTCCTTGGTATAATTTTTTGAAATATACTTCTCCAAAATCGTTTAAAATATTGTCTGATCTCACTCCATGCATAATTGTGCCACGTTCATCTGGAATTTTTCTTAAAGGTCTTATTGTAACACCTTCAATCTCACCTAGAGTAGGTTTCATGGTAAATCACTTATCAAATCTTGACATTTGAATTCTTTGAAACCAGAATAATAGCTTTCACATTTTATTATATGATTTCTGAACACTTTTTTTATTCAAATAAAACTTCTTTGAATTTCTCACAAACAAAATTGACTTCTGATTCAGTTACAGACATAGCAGAGGGGAAGCAAATGCCATAAGGAGCGATTGAGTAAGATATAGGATTTATTTTTTCCATATCTTTATCCTCACAGTATTGGGTATAAGCAGGCATACTACTTATTGGATAAAAGAATGGACGAAGATCAATATTGTATTTTTTGAATTTTTTCATGAGCTTTTCTTTTGTAATCCCAAATTTCTTATCATAGATGGCTGTAACTATCCAATAGCTATTTTTTATTGGTGGTTTGTCATAATTAAAGTGGATATTACCAAGGTCTTCTAATCTTTCTTTGTACCACATACCACGTTGACGACGATTCTCGATAAGTTCTTCTATTCGTCGTAACTGAGCAAGAGTCAAAGCTGATTGCATATTAGTCCACTGATAATTGTATCCTATTTCATAGGACCAATAATATTTCCCTTCTCGGGCTCGATCTATTCCATGATGTTGTAGTAGCTTAAATTTTTCGTACCAGTTTTTATTGTCTGTAGCAATTACTCCACCTTGTCCCCCTATAACAAGCTTAGTTGCATTAAAACTATAAACACTAATATCTCCGAATACTCCAGCTTTTTTCCCTCTATATTCAGTTCCCAAACCCTCGGCAACATCTTCAATAACGAGAATATCATGATCGTGTGCGATTTTAAGAATTTTATCCATATCTGAGGGCATTCCACCTAATAGGTCAACAACAACAACAGCTTTTGTCCTATCACTTATTTTTGCTTCAAAAGTCTCTGCGGTAAGGCACCATGTTTTCGGATCAATATCTGCAAAAACTGGTATTCCTCTGACATAATGTACAGGAGCAGCTGATGCCACCCAAGAGATATCAGGAACAATCACTTCATCTCCAGGTCCAATTCCTAACGCTAAGAGAGCTAAATGGATCGCAACGGTACAACTACTTGTTGGTAAAATATACTTTCTTTCGCTATATTCTGTGAATTCTTTCACAAATTGATCCAGATGCATATTCATATTTGTGTACCAACCTTGAGTGACTGCTTCTGTTACCAATTCAATTTCTTTATAGGTAATAGATGGACCTGCAGATGGTATTTTCAATTTTGCAGACTCTTCTGATTTTTCAAACGGTTTAAAAACTAAACCAACCCGGATAGAATCCACATATCCATTTTCGAATAGAAAATGATCTTTGTATACCCCTTCAACTTGAAAACCTGCTTTGTTGAACATTCGAGCAGATGCGTGGTTTACTGAATAATAATCAGCACATATTTTATGTAGTTCTAGCTCATTGAAAACATAATCCGCAACTTCAATAATAGCTTCTGTGCCAATACCTTTTGACCAAAAAGTTTTATCATGGATCAGAATTCCCAAATCTACTCTCTTGTGATGAGCATTCATCCCTGATAATCGAATATTTCCAATATGTTTTCCCGAATTACGAAGAAAGATCCCGATCAACTCAGATTGTCCTTTTATATTTGATTCTCTAATATATCTGTCCACACTTTCTCTATCCCATTTATGGTGCCGTGCTTCAGTATATTTCACTACAGTATAATCATTTAGCGCGTTAATATATTCTTGTGTCACATCAGCAGTAGTAAAGGTTTTTAAAGAGAGATTCTTTGTTGTTCTGTTAATAATTCGTTCCACCACATCAATAAGAGATTTTATTTTTTTTATTACCGCATTTTATCTATCCAGAAGAGATTGTTATCAATCAATGAATTTTTATGCAAATATTCTATCTTTTGAAGTCTGTAAAAATTAATATTTTTTAATAACGCTTCAGTTAACCCCTTCTTTTCAAGTATTGTACTCAACTCAGCAATTCCTTCCCGTACAGTCCAATCACATTTGAAACCCTTAAAGACTTTTTTAATTGCCTCGAAGGATACTTTATAATTTCGTGTATCTACTCCATCTTGTACTTTTCGATCTTTGATTAGTTCTAGGGCTTTTTCATCAAAATCTCTATTTTCTTGCATGAATTTAATTTCTGTGCCTTGAATTTGGGATTGTACCATTTTTGCTAGGTCTAATATTTTGAAGTTTTGTTCTGTATCTCCCACGTTTAAAATTAAAGGCTGATCTAAATCACTCTGAAAGTTTATAGCATGATAAATAGCTTTGCATACATCTTCAATGTAGACATTTGGTCGCCATGCCTGTCCATCTGAATTAAGTATAATCTGTTTGGTGGTTAAAGCCATTCCAACAAACATATTTATTACAATGTCGAATCGCATACGTGGCGAAGGGCCAAAAATCGTCGCAAATCTCAGGCATATTGGTGAGAATGTTCTATCACTAATTTTCTTAAGATCTTGTTCTATCATCAATTTATTCAGAGAATACGGAGTTTGAGGGTTAGGGTTGGATGTTTCAGTCAATAAACTGTGGGAAGCTTTTCCATAGATCGAACAGCTAGAGGAAAATATGAATTTGATTTGTTTTTGTTTACATATCTTAGCTATTTTCAACGAAAAAAGTCTGGTTGGTTTAAATATAACTTCAGGGTCAAGATTTCCGAAAGGGTCATTAGATATGTCTGCAAGATGAATGACTGCATCAATATTATCAAAATCGCTTTTTTGAACATGCCTCATATCTTTAAGAACGACATTTTCATCCTCAGAAGGCCATAAATTGCAATCTTTGAAAAATCCAGTGTCATAACCTAAAGTAAATAATCCCCGTTCACTCAAATAGGGAAGTAATTTACTTCCGATATAACCTAGGGCTCCTGTTACTAGTATTTTTTCCATTATTAATCACATATATGCTAATATAGTTCGATATTAATGATAGAAAAGCATTATCAGATTATAATATTTACAATTCCATTATTCTTGGTTCATTCGGTAGGGGGATCAAAACAGTTCCCTTGAAGCTAAATTTCTGTTGGAGAATGTTAATGATTTCATCTGCAAAATTCCAAGCTATAATAAAGACAGCAGAGGGATTGATTTTCAAAACGTTCTCTGGACTATCAATTTTTATATGAGTTCCTGCAGTATACATATTTTGTTTTAGAATATTTTGATCTGCGATTGTAATTATGTATTCTTCATTAATTCCACAGAAATTCAAAAGGGTTGAACTTCTTGCTGAAGCACCATAGCCAACAACTAATTTATTATTATATTTCATTTTCTCTAATATTTCTAACAGCTTTATTTTATGATCCTGAACTCTCAGAGCAAATTGCAGCCAGCTCGAAAGTTCATTTATTTTTTCTTTTTCTTCTGTGTTCTTAATCATTCTAACGATTTGAGATTGTTTTTCTTTTTTCTTTTTCACATATAATACAAGGGAACCCCCACTTATTGGACTTTGATTTAAATCAACAATAAAGAGTCCATGTCGATTAAGTAATTTCTCTATGCTTTTAATTGTGAAATAACAAAGATGTTCATGATAAACTGAATCGTAATGAAGTTCTTTTAGAATTATCTTTGCATAGTGAACCTCTATAACGAGTAATCCTTCCTCTTCTAAGCTTACATACAATCCTTCAACAAAATCATGAAGGTTAGCTACATGAGGTAGTACATTTCGAGCAACCACAACACGAGCTTTTCCTTCCTTATCAATAATTTCCTTGGCTGCTTTTACACCAAAAAATCTACAGATAGTTGGCACTCCACTTTTGTTAGCAATATCTACAATATTTTGAGCTGGATCTACACCTAAAACTTTATATCCATTATTTAGAAATGGTTTCAAGAAGGTTCCATCGTTACTAGCAATTTCTAAGACATATCCTCCATCTAAAGGGATTTTTCGGTTGAGAATTTCACTATAGAATTTGTTTGAATATTCCTGAGCAGTCTTTGAAGTAGAAGTAACCCAAACATACTCAGAGAATAATTCTTTTGGATCAGCTGTATGATTTAATTGAACTAAATTGCAATCAGGGCACCAACTTAACGAGAGCGGATAGAATAATTCCTTATCAGTAATGCTAGTAAGCAATGCATTTGCAAATGGCTGATCTCCTAAATCTAAGAATTCTTGTATATTTAGATTATTGCAAATTCGACAATTTTCAATCTTTTTCATCGGTCTTCGATCTTTAACTTCCATTAAAATTATCTTTGGGCAGGGTAAAGGAACTTTGATTTGTTAACTTTCTTGATAAAATACAAAGTCAGCGAAAACTTTAGTTTCTTTTACATACGGAACCTCTTCCATCTCTCTAGCATTGATAATTTCTTCACTTTCTCTCCGAGAACATTTCTTATATCGATTATAAAATTCCAATAGTCTTTTCTTTCGTATCTCATCATTGAGATCAGTATAGATTTTTAGATCAGCAAGATTTCTTAAATCGGGAATATCTAATGCAATGACACCATCAATGATGCAGATTCCATGATCAATTTGTTTAAACTGTGTAAGATTTCCTCTTGTGACTTTTCTAACCTTCGGATTGTAAATAGGAGGAAAAATTTTCTCACCTTTCATAATTTTTCTTATAGATTTTACTATTTCTGAATAGTTATATCTCTCACTTACCGTCTCTTTTCCACTTCTTTCATCTATTCCTAGTAACCAATTATCTAATTTTACTGTTATCGAATTGATATTTTTATTTTTAAGCTCCCTTTCTAACTTTTTAGCTAGTGTAGATTTTCCTGTTCTACTACAACCACCAATTAATACAAGAAAACAGTTTTTTTTTGACTTTTGGTATTTCTTCATTAACAAAGAAAATAGGCCTTGAAAACTACGGTTAATTATTTTATATTCCCTTCGATTAAATCAGTAACTACTTTTAACAAGTTTTTTTCAGGTGTAACAAGAATGGATCTTATTCCGGCTGCTTCACCTGCTTGCAAATCTCGTTCATCATCACCAATAAATATCGCTTTTTTAAGATTAATGTGATGTTCCCTAGCTGCTTGATAAAACATCCCTGGTTTTGGTTTCCGACATTCACAATTATCATTCCATCCATGTGGACAATAGTAAATACCTGAAATAGTAATATTATATTTGTTCAATTCTTTTTTCATATTTTCATGGATTTTTGATAGGTCCTCTTCTGTCATCATACCACGAGCAATACCTGCTTGATTAGTTATAACGAAAATTTGATAGTTATTTTTCGCAAGAAAATGGATTGCTTCAATGGAACCAGATAGTAACTCAAATTCTTCCCATTTTTTTACATAATCTGCTCTTGGTGCTTTCTTATTTATTACACCATCACGATCTAGGA
>JBHLKP010000216.1:0-6539 GCA_048886525.1 Candidatus Hodarchaeota archaeon
TCATTAGTTGTAAAAATTCCTAGTAGCTCCTCTTTCTCAGGATCTTTAGGTTCAGGACATATAAGTAATTCTTCGGCATCTCTGATGCATCCCCAAAATTCTATTGGCTCCAGTTGTTTTAAGCGAACATTTCCAGATGATAAGACTTTTTTCAATGTTGATTCAGGTACTTTTCTAAAATCACCTATAATACTAATTCTTGTTTTCATTGGTAATTTCGAGGCAGCAATCATTGTTTGTAACTCTGGACGTGGCATTAACACAGTTAATGAGGATTTAGCACGAATAGTCAAGTCCCTAAGTAACATGATAATAGATGGTTCTCCGATAACTATTTCAGTGGTCAACAGTGAAGGATCGACATCTGAATACTCTAGTAGTCGTGATGATTCGAATACTCTATTTAATTTTTGTTTCATTTCTTTAATTGAAAATGTTAACGCAGATAATTCATTTTCTAATTTCTTCTCATATTCAACAACGTTTTTATTAAATATTTCTTGAACTTTATTCAGTGAAGAAACAAAGGTTTCAATTTGAACATCTGTAAAATTTGATGTAAATGCACTTAACCCAGCTAAATATGATTCAAATCCATTTTCGAAATTTGAAATCAAATTCAAATTTTTTTCTAATTCGGAATTGATTTTTGTTTTAATATATTCAGGTTTGTTTAACAAATTTTCTAGATTGCTCTCTATGGTTCTTGAAGTGTTATTCTCTTCAAACCGTGAACTTAATTCAGTTTTATAATCATTTGCAATGTCTGCAACAAATTGTGAGACTTCTGTGACAAAAACTGATTCTTTATAGTCTAAATATTTATATAATGATTCAAGGTTCTGATCTAAGGTCTTATGGATATCATTAACCTGTGTAATTATGACCTGTCTCTGTTTTTCTAATTCTTCTTTGATCATTTGCCCATTTGAGTTTAATTTTTTCTTTAAATCTTGAAATATATCAGATAAAACTTGAACTTCTGAGTCTACTAAGTTTCTAACATCCTTTAAACCATTTTTTGTTGCGTTTACGATCTCATTCTCTGTTTCACTCATAAGGGAATTTATTAAATCTATTTTCTCTAAATATTTCTTTGTTTCATTCATTAGATCCTTCATTTCATTTTTTTGGCCTTCTACTTGTGTTAAATTGGCGAGGAACTCTTCTTTTCCTTTGAACAGTTTTCTTTTTTGAATGTCATCAATCGAGCTAGCAAGAAGCGGTTCTATCTCATTTATTTTAGCGCTCAAATCAGAGAATAATGTTCTTATAGCTTCATCAATTTTTCTATACCCATTTCTAATATCTTGGAATTTAGATTCGTTTTGATTAGCTTTTAATTCAAGTACTTCAATAGCAGAGTTAAGTGTAATAATCTTATTTTCAAACGCATTTTGTCCTTCCAAGCATTCAGTTTGAATCCTAGTTAAAACAGTAGAGAAGTTTTCAGATGATCGACTAATATTAGTTCGTACTAATTCCTCATATAACTTTAATTCCGAATTGTAACCATTTTGATATTGCTTTAGCTCATCAACTGAGTTATTAATTAAGTAATTTAATTCCTGTCTTATTCCAGGCACTTTTGTGCTGAAAATATTAGGAAGATCATCAATTTTTGCTAAATGTGATGAATGAAGTTGTGTATTGAGTTTCTGTAAATTTATCTTTGTTTGCAAAATATTACTATTAATTTCTCCGATGATATCTAGTGTTTCATTGTGATTTGAGTTAATTTCCGTTCTAAAATTATCCATTAATCCATTGAAATCTACTACCATCGGTTTCATACTTTGAGAAAAATCATTTTCGAGATCCGAGGCATTCTTTCTGAGGATTTCTACAGTGTCATTTAAATTGTCTGAAACTTTTTCGTTATCACTCTTGATGATATTCGATGCCTCATTTCGGATATTAATCAATGTTATTGGATCATAACCAAGAGAAAATGATTTTAAAAATGGTTCCAGAGCAAAATATCGGCCTACTTTTCCTGGAATTCTGCCTACTAGCTTGCTTCCGACTAATACATTGAGTGCTTCTTGTGTTTTCAAATAATCTAAACCCGATAGCAAACTGATCTGACCAAGTGTTGCCATTCCCAATGAAAGAAGACTGAGGTAAACTTTCCCCTGTTCATCATCTGTTATTCCTAAAACCTGAATAATATCCTTAATTTCTTTTGAGGATATTCTCAATCCGACCATTTATAATTTTCCACCGATTATATTCAGTATATCTTATTTTCCTTAGAAATTTGAGGGTTAAGTAGTTTCTATATTCCAAATATATTAAATATCTAGCAAATTCATTAATAACTTATTTGCATCGGAATAAAAATTTTGGGGATATCGACTAGAATAAAATAAATGAATTTAAATTCTCTCATTGCGAAGAACTTGATTTTACACAAAAATTATACTTAAATTTAAAATTAAAAAAGTGGAATTATATAATATTTTAGTAAATCCCTCTCAGTCTTCAGATAAATTAGGCCGATTTTTAATTGCATTCAGAAATGTACAAAATGCATTTAAGAAACTTTAGTTTTTCTTGCCTAATTAATAATTCTATAAAATGGAGAAAAAACTATATTACTATTTCATTCTTGTTCTTAGGAGTGAAGAAATAGAATGGCAGGAACTTTAAATTAGAATATTAGACTTCTATCTGTTTCGAAATAAGTCTAATTCTTTTTAGAAGTGTTTAAAAGAAAACTGATTATCTAAACTAATTACAAGTATAGAATAATACAGATTCAGATCAAAAAAATTTAGAACCTCTACAAAGACTAGAAATCATTACTGGAAATTATATTGGAGCTGTTACTTCAATTGCTACTTATGAAGGTCTGTTTACTCGGTGATGGCGCTGTAGGTAAAACTGCTTTACGTGAGCGATATTTAGGTAAGCAATTTTCCTCTGGTTATGTAATGACTATTGGCGCTGATTTTGCAGTTAAAAAAACACAAATAAAAACCGAAGAAGGAGAAAAAGAAGTCAAATTCCAAATTTGGGATCTTGCAGGGCAACCTCGTTTCAACAGTGTCCGTGAACTTTACTACAAAGGTTCTCATGGAGGACTACTAGTCTTTGATATCACACGTCGTGATTCTTTCACAAATTTACCTTCATGGGTTGATGAACTCTACAAAAATTCGGGAAGAGGAATAATGCCAATTGCTTTGCTAGGTAATAAGGTCGATTTACGAGGTAGTGCTGACGATTGTGTTACTGAAAAAGACGCAATAGAATTTATTAGTGATTTAAAGGCAAAATTTAATATTCCTTATGATATTCCGTATCTAGAGACATCTGCAAAGACCGGTGTGAATGTGGATGAATCATTCGACCGTTTAGCGTATAATATTAGGCTTTTTTTGACAAAATCTAAGTAATACAATAGTGAGAGTTAATCGCGATTGGTTATTGTTCTCCGAATTGGTCATAGAATTGACAGGGATAAAAGGATTTCATCTCATTTGGCTCTTGTTGCACGGGCTTTGGGAGCTAAGAAGATGATCATTACAGGAGAGCAAGATTTAAATCTTGAAAATTCTATCAATAAGGTTTCTGAATCTTGGGGTGGTAATTTTCACCTTGAAATAGTCCCATATGACGAATGGAAAACAATAATAGAGAAATGGAAATATACTGGAAGAAAAATTATACATCTGACAATGTATGGGGAAAATCTTTCTGTTTTTGAAAAATCAAAAGCATTTAATGAACTGCGAAAACAATCAAACAATGTTGCTGTTGTTCTTGGAGGAGAAAAAATCCCAGGTAAAGTCTTCAGATATTCTGATTGGAATATTGCTATTACTAACCAACCTCATTCGGAAGTGGGATCATTAGCTATTTTTTTGGATCATTTTTTTGACAATGCTCTCGAAACCTCATTTAAAAATTCGAAAAAACAAATAATTCCTTCATTAGAGGGGAAAAAAATCTTCAAAAAAGTTGATACAAATGCCAGCTAATTTTGTAGCTCAAATTGGAGTTATTGGAGACTCCAATATCAGATCTAAACATCAATATGAAATTTGTTATGAAGTGGGAAAAGAAATAGCTCGTGCGAATGCAATTTTAATCTGCGGAGGTCGAGGGGGGGTGATGGAAGCAGCTGCAAAGGGAGTTTATGACTCTGGTGGAATTAGCGTTGGAATCCTTCCAACTGACGAAAATGATCCAACTGTGAACAAATATATAACTATAAAAATTCCTACATTTTTACATTGGTCACGAAATTCACTGGTACCATTAGCTGCTGATGGAGTTATTGCGTGCGGGGGGAGAGCTGGAACTCTTTCAGAATTAGCTTACGCCTGTATTTATGGAAAACCTCTCGTGTGTATGACATCTATTCCAGGTTGGAGTTGTGAAATTGGGGAACGAGGTATAATCGACGACACAGGTGTAGCTTCAAACAAAATTATAACTGCAAAAACAGGGAAGGAGGCTGTAAAAAAATTGCTTAATCGAATTTTAACGGCCAAATAATGAAAATAATCCAGTATCTGGCTTTGTTTTGAAAACTTCGGAAATTCCGTCACATAATGCTTTCAAAAGACCATCAACGTTTGAATTTATTAAATTTGAATGATCTTGAATTGTGGAATTAAATTCAATTATATCCATTACTTGAACTGCCCTAAAAATCCTATTTGCTATTTCTAAATAAGGGGCTTCTTCTGAGTTATATAGTAAATCTCCTGATTCTGAATCTTCTAATTGAAGATATTTTCCACATCCTTCAATTTCATAGGCATTAATTTCAGCTAGAGTTAGATAAGCTCGTATTTTGGGGGAAAGTTGCATTAATTCATTACTCCAGATAGATAAACTCTCGAAAGCTAAAACATAGTCCTTTTTATGACATAAAATACCTATATGGCAGTAATAGAGATGATTTAGAACATTTTCATTAAATTTCTTTTCTAAGATAATATTATTTAAGTGTTGAAGAAACTCCGAGCCTTGAAATTTGTTTTCAAAAATTATTTTATTGGAAATTACTTGAATACAATCCTTTAAATTGGATTTTACTAATTCATCAATAGAAATTGGAATCATTTCTACCCAGAGTCTTTTAGTCGGATTTCGACTGACACTAAGGATTATAGTAGAGATTAAATTACAGGCAAGCTTTTTTTGGTCCTTAAATAGAGGTAAAACTCTTTTCACTATCTCTTGAGCCACTTTTGGATCATTAGAACGGAGAGCTCTTTGGTATGCGCCTAAAATCATTTGATATCCATCAAACCAACGATTTTGTTCGAGTTCTTCTATCCCTCTCTGAAGCCATTGATTATTTGTCATTTTATGTCTCTCTATAGACTCCTATGAGATGATGCTATCAATTATTGATCACCAATACAGTAGATAAATCGCTGAGAGTTCATTGAATACAGATATAAAATAGTGATCATTGATTTATCATGAAAGGGAAGTTATCTATTATAATTACCTTAGACTTTGAGTAAGTGTTTTAAATTAGCGTTTAATATTAACGATATAACGCAGTTGTTAGTGTTTAATAATAGCGAAATATCTTTTAACTTTAAGTTAGTATTTTAAAATAACAACCAAATATCATACATGATCCTATATAATCTTTATTCAACTTATACTTGCTACCAAGATTAAAACCTGAAGAAGTGCATGGAGTGTTGACAAACGTTGAGTAATTCTGATTACATTAAAAAGTTTAATGTCAATGATGATGGCACTCTGACACCAGTTACCATTTCTACAATGTCAGATCTTTCTAATAATAATGTTTACATTGTCGTTGATGAAAATGCGAGAAAAATATTCATTTGGAAGGGAGAAAAAGCACCAGTAAGAAGAAAATTTATTTCAGCGAAAACAGCCCAGCAAATGAGGGCGGAGGATTATGGAATGGTTTATCGGATCGAAAGTCTTGATCCTGGATTAGAAGGACAAGATTTTTTAACCATTTTTGGTGCTGCTGATAGTATCAGCGTAAAGTCACCTCCTACACCTACGCATGAACCTATTCCTACCCTCACACCCAAACCAGCTCCCACACCTGCACCAAAAAGAGCTCCCATACCCACACCAAAACGAGCTCCCAAACCTGCTCCTGCATCTATAGCTGCATCCACTCCAGTTTCCACACCAGCATCAAAACAAGCTTCTAAACCTGCTCCTGCATCCATAGCAACACCCACTTCAGCTTCCACACCCACCCCAAAACGAGCTCAAACTCCAAGAATTGTTAAAGAGACTGAAGTAGTTATTACAGAGCCAGTAAAAACAGAAACTGTAACAGTAGAAGAAGTTACTTCTAAACTTACTGATTTAGAAATTCCACTCAATATGGAACGTGAAATTATTATTATTGGTAATACGGTCTTTTCAGTAATTAAAGAGCACTTAGCACTTTTCTCTAAGGATGTTGTAAAACTTGAACCAATGCATGATCTTCCTTCGGGGATTTTTCCTGCTGATCATTATCAAGTTAGGCTTTTCATTGAAAATGGAAGAGTTTTATTCACTGAGATGCTAAG
>JBHLKP010000217.1:0-6536 GCA_048886525.1 Candidatus Hodarchaeota archaeon
TTTGGTTTTTCTATGAGGTTATGTTTAACCAATAGATCTACTATGTGAAAATCTACAATTGCATACTCCGTATAACCGATATTTCGAAGAAAATGACTTGCTTCCTTATATCCGATCCCTTTCACATTCTTCACTAGCCAATCTCGTAAAATTTTTTCACTATTTCCCGATTTTATAATATCTTCTAATTGAGTGAGGTTTTTTCGTGCTTCGATGATAAAACTAGATCGGATATTAGGAAATCTATAACCTAATTCTTTGAACTTATTAGCCAATTCCATCTCGGAAAGATGAAGAAACTCCTCTCCAATGTGTTCATGCACCTCTATACATTTCATAGCACCGCAGTTAGCCGTCATGATACAAAAGCATAATTCTTTAAAAATTTCTTCTATCGATTTAGTCTTAATTACACTGAATTCAGTTAACCTAGTATTAATACGTGTTTTTATCTCACTATTTTTAAGAGTTTGTATCTCTTGAAAGAGCTCTTGCATTTTTTCCAGACTATGTTTAGAGTAATCATTAAAATCTTTAGGAATTTTAAATAATTATTATTAAAAAAAATAAGTTAAAAGGATAAGAAGCGGGAATTGCCAAGTTTGGTCAAAGGCGATGGGCTCAGAACCCATTCTCGTAGGAGTTCGGGAGTTCAAATCTCCCTTCCCGCATTTGTTCAATATAAAAGTCAAAATAATAATATACTAGTAAAATTATATAGTAATATAACTTGAAAACTGATTAGCCAAGAATATGTCTGATGATAAATTCCCAGAATTCGAAAAAGAAAAAATAATTGTATTTCAATATAATGATCAATTAAATGAATTCCAAGAATTAGAATTAGCAGATGATATTGAAATACCAGAGCTTTTAGATCCGGATTTTGTTCTACTTTTTATTGATCCTTCTCGTTATAGAGTGTGGATTTGGCATGGGAGTAATACTACGACAAGGATGAAATTTATAGCAGCTAAATTAGCACCAAGTATAAGGGACCGATATGGGATCGGTTTTAAAATAAGTGCTGTAGATGAGGGTAATGAAACAGTAGGTTTCAAGGTAGCAGCAGGTATAGAAAAAGAACCTGAATATGTAGAAGCTCAAACTGGTCCCGCTTATGAAGGAACTGAACAAGATTTAGCTCTACTCGAAAGTTTGTCAACAGAAAAAATCTTACTTCTTCTTGAAAAAGCGGGAATACCTGACGGTTTCGAACGAAAAATTGTTATTGTAAATAACAAAGTGTATGGATACAAAGAATATGACAGAAATTATTTAGGTTCGGTCATAAAGGAGAAAAAGTTATTTCCATTAAGAGAAGAAATTGAAGATGGTCCTTATTTGGCAGAAGAATATATCCCGAGGATGCTTTTTTCTTATAATAACGTTGTATTGACTGAACTATTGCAAAAAACAGATAATAAACAACAAAAAGAAACTTCAGAAAATAATTAATAATATAATAAATACTACATAAATGAACCTAATATGTCTCATGTACGACGTACTCCCCCTTCAAAATACAGAGCTTCAATAAGAAAGAGGCGCCAAAAAAGAAGAATTATTGGAATCATATTTACTATTATTATTGTTGGTAGTATAGTAGGTATAGTCATCGCATTTCTATAGAATTGGTAAATTGGTCATAATCCATTAAATTTATAATTTTAATTCCTTTCCCTTTATTATCACTAAGACTTTGCAAATTAAATTGAAACTTAAAAAGATTGACATTGTTTTCATAGTTTTACTGATAATTTTAACTATAATGTCAATAGATCTCTTATTAAATGAATCTCATAGAGAAGCTATAGAAAATATCTATGTCCCTTTTCAGGATTTAGGATCAGGACTTCTTATTACTTTTTTGGTATGCTTGATAGGAAATTTACTTCCTGTTCCGACTCCATACACCTTTGTAGTATGCATTAGTTCTGAACCATTTCGCCAACTAAATATTTTCATTCCTCTTCTAGTAGGATTTATAGCATCATTAGGATGCTTGATAGGAGAAATGGGAGGTTATTTGGTTGGTAGAGGCGCTTCTGAAGTAGTTTCAATTGAAAGGACGGAAAACCTAAAAAATTATCAGCGTTATTTAGTTGAACATCCAAAAATTGCCCCCTTACTTATATTTATTTTTGGATTTACACCATTAAATGATGATATGATAACAATACCATTAGGTTTGATAAAATATGATATGAAAAAGACGGTTTTTTGGGTTTGGTTAGGAAAATTAGGATTAATGCTTATTTTTGCTTATAATTTATTTGGAATCTGTTTTTTATTAGGAGCAGAAAATTGGATTATCAGTATTGTTACCTTATATTTCACTGTTATTATAGTCTACCTCATGTTAAAGGTAAATTTTATGGATTTATTAAATAGATTGAGGAGAAGGAGTTTTTCTAAAGAAAAAAAAGCAGAAATTGAATCCTAATTTATTGTAACATCTGTTCCTGGCAGGGAAACAGTACCGCTTCTTAATCCTTCAGCGTTCATGTAATAATCAAGAGTCCTTTCTTCTACTTTTTTAATATAGCATTGAAGTTCTGATTCAATCTCAAACGAAAGATCTTTTGGAACAAATCCATTTAATATTTGGTCTACTTTTTCTTTAGCTGTTGCTACGATATCTTTAGCACCTTTTTTATGCCAAGTAGTTCTTCTATCTCTATTAGAGAGTTTATGAATAGGCATATATAATTCTTGTTTCATAAATTTTCTCGTATGTCGTTCAGCCAAAAAGTTCGCACCGGGTTTGTCACTTGTCGCTACTTTCTTTATAGTTTCTAAACCAATTGTTTCTTCATTCACATTGATTCCCTCAGTTGCTCTTTTAACCATTCCCGCTAATTCATCATCAATCACCAGTAATTCTAATGCTTCAACTAGAGTTGCCTCATATGTGCCAGCACATGTGATGTAATTAATACCCGCTTGAGCTGCCAATAAAAGTGTTTGATATCTTTCAAAACCATTTTGTAGATCAAGTAATTTAGAATCTGTAACTAGTCCAGGTCCACGTGAAGGAATGTTATAAAATCTGGCTAATTGAGCAATTCCGGCCGTAATCAATCCTGTTTCAACGCTTCCCATAGCTGAATTGCCTGAACGCATATCAGTAATATGTGATACAGTACCATAAAATATTGGGGCTCCGGGATTATAAAGTTGAGAAAGTACAGCCCCTCCTATGATTTCTGCATTGGTTTGAGTTAATAAACCTGCGAGAGTAACAGGAGCAGAAGTACCTGCTAATGCTTCAGGGGGTATAATCGTCGGCTGTTTATATTTAGCGAAAACTTCAAATCCATTAGTCATTATTTGGGGGAAATGTAAAGGGCTTGTTGGACTAAAATAACCTATTAATCTTGGTCGTTTAATTAATTCTTCATCTCCACCGACTACTATTGATACCATATTAATCATATCTTGCGATGCCAATCTACCTACACAACCCATTCCATAAGGTTTTTTAGTATTTTTTGCCCATTGATAAATACAGTGAGCATGTATCGCAGTATAAGATATGTCATTAGGCCACACATCCAAATTAGAACAAGATATATTTTCTAAATAATCTACGATACGGATTTGATTAATTGTGTCATCTAAAATTGTTCTTTTAATTCCACTCGTACGCGTTGGATCATAAATTTTTACCGGAGTACCAATAGTAGCAAATACCATACTATTCTTACTAACTTCAAAACTAAAGCTTCCATCTGGACCATATACACTAAACGCATCTGGTACTGTTTTGAGATGTTCTTTAACTAGTTCTTCAGGAAATTTAACAAATTTCGAATCTGATTTTGTTTCAGCACCTTTCTTTACAAGTAGTCGACGTGTTTCTTCTGAATCAATTTTAATCCCTACAGAGGATAAAAGATCTAAAGAAGATGAATGAATTAATTCGATCTCATCCTTTGAAAGTAATTCTAATTTTCGCATTTTCATTATCTTCTCACTCCATTTTCTTTTTAACTTAACCATTCTTGTATTAAATTTACTGCTTCAATAGCATCATCCGCCCATCCATCTGCACCGATTTGATCCGCCCATTCTTCCGATGTGGGAGCCCCACCAACGATAACTTTATATTTTTCTCTTAGACCTCTTTTTTCTAATTCTTCAATAACTTGCCGTTGAAAATCCATTGACATAGTTAATAAAGCTGAAAGTCCAATTACTTGAGCATTAACTTCTTCAGCTTTATTTACGAAGTGTGAAGCAGGAACTTCCTCTCCCAAGTTATATACTTCAAATCCGTTTGAAAAAAGAAAGCTTCCCACGAGATCTTTTCCAATACTATGAACATCTCCCTCTACTGTTCCAATAACTACGCGTCCCGCAGTTTCTTTAGTTTGTCCTGACTCTTTAATAGCGGGATCCAAAACCTCATCAATTGTATTTTTTACAACATTAGCAGATCCAACTAAATCTGGTAGAAAAATTTCCTCCTCTTCAAATTGTTTACCTATGAATTGCATTACAGTCCCGATGATTTTCAACAAATCTACAGCTGTAGCTTCCTTATTTTTAAGGGCAGAATGGCAAATTTCTTTAAGACCATCCTCATCCCACTCAATTACAGCTTCCTTAATTTTATCATCTAAACTCATTTTGAAATCATTAGAATTAGTTAATTCTTTCTTTTTATAATTGCAATTATGTAAAAAGTTTTATCTATATATTTAATATTGAAAAGTCATGCCAAATATACTATTATTATTTAAAAACATAATGTGAAAATTATGCCAGAAATAAAGAAAACTTTTCAGGAAATAAATAAAGAGAACCGTAGGGAGTGGGATAAATTAAAGTTTGATACTCAATTAATTCGTGCTGGTGAAGATCCTTATCCTGAAACATCACATAGTATACGAACACCTATTTATACTTCAAAATCATATACTTATTCTTCATTAACTGAACTAATGAGTAACCACTACCATTATTCACGAACAGAAAATCCTACTGTTTATGCGCTAGACTATAAATTAGCAACTCTTCATAAAGGAGAAAGTACGATCTCTGTAGCATCAGGAATGGCAGCTGTACATCTTGTATGTTCAAGTATTCTACAAGAACGTGTTGAACGTATACGACCAGATAAAATTAAAAAAAAGTTCTTAGAATCTAAACCTGAAGAATATCCTAATATAATAATTCATACTAATCAGTATATTGATATTTACCGTATTCTTACAAAATTATACCCTCAAATGGGATTTGAGTGTAGAACAGTTAATCTCTGTGATTTAGCTGAATTAAAGAAAAAGATTGACGAAAATACTAAATTTATTTTTTTAGAATCACCAGCAAATCCTTCCATTGATGTTATAGATATTGAAGCTTGTGCGAACTTGATCCATAAAGTGAATGGTAAATGCATAGTTGATAATACATTTGCTTCTCCAGCACTTCAGTGTCCTCTTGAATTAGGTGCTGATCTCGTTGTAGAAAGCCTTACAAAATATATTAACGGACATGGAGATTGTTTAGGTGGAGCCATAATTGGCTCAAAAAATGATATTCAAAATATTCGTTTTTTCTGGCATTCAATGCAAGGACCTGTATTAAGTCCGTTTAATGCATGGCTTATTTTACGAGGAATTAAAACTTTAAATCTTCGAATGACTCGTCATTCCTTAAATGCAATGAAAGTAGCCAGTTTTTTAGAAAAACATTCAAAAGTCATAAATGTCGCATATCCGGGATTGAAATCTCATCCAAGTCATGATATAGCAAAAAAACAAATGAAAGATTTTAGTGGAATGATTGGATTTGAACTGGAAACAGTAGAAGCGAGCAGAAAGTTCATAGAGCTTCTAAAATTAATCAAAGTTGGAGTATCTTTAGGTGATTTAACCTCTTTAATTGAATATACCTCAATTATGACAGGATTAGAACTCGCACCATGGGAACGCAAAGCTATGAAGATTTCAAATACTCACTTTCGATTTTCCGTGGGATTAGAAGATCCAGAGGATATAATTGCTGATTTGGATCAAGCCTTAAAACAAATTTAAATTCTTAAAGTTAAAGTCTAGAATATATAAAAATCAATAAAAAAAATTTACAATTATGAAGATAAACAAATTAGAAGTGTTAACACAGGAAGAAATTGAACTCATCCATGTAAAAACCCTTGAACTCTTAGAATCTATCGGAGTAAAGGTAGAATCTCCAGAAACTCGCAATTTTCTCAAAGAATATGGATGTTTTATAGATGATGAGAATGATCATTATATCAAATTTCCAGAAGAACTTGTAAAAAAGCATCTTAAAACAGTCCCTAGTTCATTTTCTTTGTGGGGGCATGATGGATCGTTTCAGTTGAATATTGACACTAAAACTGTTAATTTTGCCACAGTGGGAACCCCAGTGAGAATATATGACCCTGAAAGTAAAAAAGGTGTTCGAAAGACGGTGCTTTCTGACACTATCAAACAAATCCGCATAGTTGACACCTTAAAGAATATTCATTGTAGCCATGTAGATGTTTGGCCAAATGATATTCC
>JBHLKP010000218.1:0-6526 GCA_048886525.1 Candidatus Hodarchaeota archaeon
CTATTTAAGAATGATGAATATCAATTTATAGGAAATTTAGGGATTCTAGAAAATAATATTTATGTAGTGGACGTTAAAGTAGTAAGTATCTATGGAAGAATTGAGATTCGATCTAATATTGTTGAATTCTCAGTAGGAGGGAATTAGTAAAGCTCAGGTACTCATTTATTTTTTCACACTAATTTTTTATTTTAATATAAAATGAGGGGTCACATTTTCTCTGGGATTATCGCAGGATCTTTGAACGATTAGATAAATTAGTGCAGGTGAGTTTCAAATTTGAAGATGCTAGACGCTATAAGGTCTAAATTTCTATTTATTGTTAATAGGATAAGTATCAATATTTCAAAGATGAATGGGTTGAATGAAAAAACATTGATAGGTAAAATTAACGTGATTAAGGGATCGGGTAGTATCTACTCTGCAGTTCTTGGAATACTCTCCAATGGCGAAAATGTTATTGATGATTGTTTCACGAGTGTGTACGGAAATATCGATTCTTCCTTATAATAAACTCCTTGCAAATACCGATGATATAAATTCTTTCACAGCTAAAACTGAAGACATGGCTGTTATGGCTGGTTGGCGTAATACTGGATGGAAACACATTTCAATATTTGAAGAGGAAGGGCTTGATGATGCCTCAGAACTGATTAAACACATTATGGTGTCAAGCAAAGATAATGAACCAGCTGACAAATTCACGTTATTCGACCCTATTGAGGAGCTCTTTTGATCTTTAAACGATTTGAATGCTCGATATAAAGAAATTTGGATTTTTTGTTAATTATTCTGGGTAACTATTTGCCACAGTTGATACATTAAAAACATTAAGCTAGGAATGCGCCATCCGTCCTATAGATTAAATTAAAGGATCACAGCTAATGCAAGAATCAAACTCAAAGCGATATTATACAAGTTATTTAGAAAATCTGAGAATAGTCTTTAGATCTCGAAATTACACCGTTATTCTTTTCACGAACTATTCTAGTTCAATTTTTTTAGCTGCATGGATTTATCTAAATCTTTATTTCAGAGATATCGGTATTTCTTATTATGAATTAGGGCTAGCTGATGCATGGATGATGTTTCTTGGATTATTTGCAATGATGCTTGGAGGATATACAGCTGATCGTTTCATACCTTTTAGAAAATATATGGCTGCTTTCAATATGTTTTTTTTAGCCATTGCTAGCTTTCTTATTCCATTTGTTAGTGATTTCATCGGATTAATTGTTGTATGGACGGTTTTTGGATTTAGTCAATTCTGCCAATCATCCATTGACCCAATTACTTTTGAAGCACTCCCTTCAGAACAAATGGGGACAGGAACGAGTTTATTTACGCTTGGTGGAATATTTAGCATCTTGGGATTGGTACTTGTTGGAATTTTAATTAATAATAGCTTTATCAATGGTTTAGCTGTTTTTTGGCATCTTTTTACGATAATTGCGCTTATTAATTTCATTTCTAGATTATTATTTTTAGAAAAAACAGAACCAGCTGAAGGTTATTTGAATAGGGGAAATGGTCAGGTTAGAGATTTATTTGATCAATATAAAAAGGGGGTAACAGTTCTACTGGCAACAATCCCTCTATTTTTAATTGTTTTTTTATTTGATATAGCTGCGGATATAGCATATAATTTTGGACGAAATTTTTATCTTAATGAAGAAGTGGGAATGAATTATACGGATATAAATATTACCATGATAGCAGCTACTTCATTGGGGATTATTGGGGGACTCTTCGCTGGATTCTTCTTAGATCGGAATAAAAATGACGCGAAGGTAATGTTTCTTGTTTATTTTCTTCTTCCTTTTTCCTTAATTCTCCTTATAAACTCAACATCTTTTCCATTTTGGACTACTATGTTTTCTCATGATAAACTTGGTTCAATTATATCAAGTACAGCATTTTTGGCAGTGGTAATTAAGTCAGGAAACGATGAAATCTGGAGAACAGTCTCCTGGGGTGCTGTTGGCCGTAATCTTCCTAGAGAACATACTGGAAAGGTTATGGCAATCTTATCAATGTCAGTATCGGTCTTAGGAGTATTCATTAGCCCTATTGCTGGAATTATTTATCAAAAAGCAGGTGGACAGCCCTTATTGCTAATTGCCTTTATTTTAAATATAATAATATTATCTTTACTTCTCTTTGGATGGTTCAGGAATTCACGAAAAATGATATCCCACAGTTCCACAATACAGGGCGTTGAATCGATTCCCTGATTTTTATAATAATTTTGCATAATAGGTAGCTATTCTATTAAGCAAATCAGTTTTTTTTACGAAAGGAAGAATTATAAAGGATATTTTTAATATAATAATACTGTAGATTCCCTCAATACCGAAGATTAATTGATCGATTATTCTGAAATATTATTAAAAAGTCTGTGCAAATTTTATATCTCATAAGCATTCTAAATTACTAAACTTACCTTTACATAAGTGATATAGAACCTATACTCAAAAATCAGCTTACCGTGAATTTTGCCAATTTTTTATATTCAGATTAGTTTAATTTTCATTTGCACTAATTGGGAGTTTTTTCTTTGTTCATTCATCTAGCTAGTATATATGGGGTGAATTGCCGAGTTTTCATGAATTTCATAACATTTTCACCAAGGAGTGAAAACGCCTGTGTAATATTTTCCCCTGTTTTTGCCGATGTTTCAATAAAATGACACATAAACCCATCAGACTCGGTTAACAAACTAAGTTTGTCAGTAAAAGTCTTACCTTTTTGGGGAGAGATCGCAGTATCGACCAACTCATACAAATCGATCTTATTTGCTAGTACGACAATAGGAACTCTTCCAAATCCATTCTTTGTCCAAAGCTCGTTAATCCACAAATGCATATTGTAGAATGATTCAGGGCGAGTGACATCATATACTAATAGTGCCCCAATACATCCTTTGTAATATGCTTCTCTTACAACTTCAAATCGTTTTTGACCTGCTAAATCCCATACTTGGTATCTGATTGGAAAACCGTTTATTTCAGTGTCACACATCGAAAAATCAGCTCCAATGGTGAGTAGATATTGTGCGTTGAATTCTTTACCTAAATAGCGTTCACGAATGGATGTTTTCCCTACTCCACCATCACCAATTAATGCAATTTTATATACGGCCAATTTTTTCCTCTCAATTTATAATTCTTTATTTAAGTCGGGATGAAATAAATAGAATCCCATTTCTTACAAATCAGACGAACAAATAATCTTTACTAATCCCATCTAATAAACATTGAGGATAATTAAAAGTGACAAGTACTTTTGAAAAGTGACGCTATTATCATGATGTTATAATTAATGATTACTAATTTCAAACATCAATTATTCATATTGATTACTATATTTTATGTTATATCTGCCCCGTTCATAACTATTTCACCTAAAGTTGGATGAAGTTAAACAGCAAAAGTTTTATCTTTATCTGTTGATTGCATTTCTAATATTAAATTAATTTTGTTTATCTTTTCCGATATTTTTGGTTTTCCATATATGAAATCTTGAAATTACTTAAAACCTTACTTCTTTTGTTTCGTGATAACTCATTTATTAGATATATCTCCTAGTTGAATACACAGATAAAAAATCTTATAAGTTCTTTAGAATATTAAAAATTGAATTAAATGGGGGACCATAAGTGTTTCATAATGCATACGTAATTCCCTCCACATATCCCTCCCTCCCTCTTTTGCTTATTGTATCAATATTAATCATTTTTATTGAAACTCCTATTCATTTATATTTTTGGAAGGATTTAAAATTTGCAATTAAAGTTACTTTACTAGCTAATCTTGTTTCTACACTAATAGGAACAAGCTTTATTATTTATAACACAATCAATGGAATCCCTCTTCAAATGTTTTACCATTTGGTATCAGCAGGAGAATTACTAATCACAGAAGGAGATATGGGAGTACTTGTAAACTTAATCTATTTTATATTTTTTTTTACCATTTCTTTAGTTACAGAAATTTCAGCAGGATTTTTCTACCAAAAGCCAAATAAAGAACTGTTATTGAGTTTTACTAGTGCTAATCTAGTTTCTAATGCATTGTTTTTCCTTGGTTTTTTAGGGATAGGAATATTGATTGGTGTGAATAATATAGAAAAAATTTATTTCCCCCCTTATTTTGTACCGATGGGATCTACCAATTTTTCTTGGGATTTTCTCTGGTTTCCCCCTATTTTTATTTTATTTTTGTTTTTAACAGGTGTTATCCTTCTTTTGTTTCTCTATTTCTGGCCTTTAAGAGGGAAAAACAAAATTTCAACTATTGATACTAATAAGTGCGAAAATTGTAAAAAACTAATTCATCAAGAATCTTCTTTATGCCCTTACTGTGGATATCACTATTTTAATTAATTTTTATCTTATATTCTCTTTTCTTAAACACAAAATCTTATTTCAGAAGAAAAATTTAAATAATAAATTTTAAGATTTACACTCGCTTAAATATCCTAATATTATTTTAGGATCTCCAATTGGTCTTCGAGTTGTGTTTTTCTGGCTTTTAATTCAAGTAATTTTACTCGTTCTTTTTCTACAAGTTCAGCAGGCGCTCTTTTAGCAAAAGGTCCTTCTAATTTTTTAGATACTTGATTGATATCAATATCCAGTTTTTTTAATTGATTCTCCACTCTATTGTGTTCTTTATCTATGTCAATTATTTTTTCTAAGGGGATATACGCTGTTATTCCTTGAATTACCACACGAGCTGCTCTTTTAGGTTGTTGAATGTCAGATGAAAATAATATGTTTTTTGGGTCAATTTTGGCTAATGTGATCAATTCAGCTTTCGTTTTCTCAAGAATAGAAGTCTTATCTCCTTTCTTTATAAGTAAAGGAACTTTCTTACTCAAACCAACATTGAAGATAGATCTGATTCTCCTAACTTCATGTATAAAATCAATAGCAAATTGGAATTCTTCTTCTAGTTCTTCATCAATGAATTTTGTAATACTGTCAGGCCATTTACTAATTATCAATGCAGGTTCTTTTTTAATACTCTCAGGTAAATTCTGCCATAATTTTTCAGTAATGAATGGAACAAAAGGATGTAGTAATTTAAAAGAAGTATTAAGTATATGTAGTAAAACAACTTTGGGAATAATTGCTTTTTTTTCACTAACACCATAAAGTTTAATTTTACTTATCTCAATATACCAATCACAGAATTCATTCCAATAAAAGTTCTTAATCTCTCTTGAAGCTTTAAGATAATCATAATTATCCATAGATTCTGTGACCTTTTTTACAAGGATATTTAAACGAGATAAAATCCATCTATCCGCATATTCTAGTTCGTTTTTCTTAAGATCCTCGATTGATGGTAATCTCTCTCCTTCTTTAGTATTGCTCAGTACAAAACGTGTTGACTGCCATATTTTATTCAGAAAATGATGAGCTGATTCTATTTGTCGTGGATCAAGATTAGTATCCATTCCAGGTATGCTATTTGAAATAAGGACATAACGTAATGAATCAGCTCCCTGTTCTTCAATGATGTTTAAAGGATCATATTGATCCACATTTTCCATTGATTTGCTTATTTTTCTCCCTTTTTCATTCCTGATTAAACCATGAAGATATACTGTTTTGTATGGAACTTCTCCTGTTAATTCGATTCCTAACATCATTTCTCTGGCAACCCAGAAGAAGAGGATATCATAACCAGTTTCACGGGTTGTTGTAGGATAAAACCTCTTATAATCAGGATTCTCGATATCTGGCCAACCAAGTGTTGAAAATGGCCATAATCCGCTCGAAAACCAAGTATCAAGTACATCTTCTTCTTGGATTATATTGATACTTCCACAATTTGGGCATTTTTTTAAGTCATCGATGTTGGGTTGTGGGCAAATTTCTTTTGAACATTCATCACAATACCAGATTGGTATTCGGTGACCCCACCAGAGCTGTCTTGAGATACACCAATCGTGGATATTTTCCATCCAGTCAAAGAATCGACGTTCTTCTCTATATGGGATTATAACAGTCTTTTTTTGACGAACTTTTTCCATAGCTGCTTCTGCTAAAGGTTTAGTCTTCACGAACCATTGAATTGAGACTCTTGGTTCGATTAGAGTATGACATCTCTGGCAATGAGGTTCAGTATGAACATAAGGTTCAGTTTTTTCTAGCAATCCTTCTTTTTCTAATCCCTCTATGATAGCTTTTCTTCCTTCAAATCGATCCATTCCTCCATAGGGACCTGAGAATTCTGGAATTAGGTGAACATTTTCATCTAATACTGTTATTACCTCTAAATTATGTTTTTGTCCAAGTTCAAAGTCATTAGGATCGTGGCCAGGCGTAATTTTTAATGCACCTGTGCCAAATTCGGGATCAACATAATCATCCCCTACAATTATGATTCTTCGTGAATTAACTGGTAAGATAGCTTCCATTCCGATATATTTAGAATAAGTTGCATGTTTAGGTGTTGTAGCTACAGCAGTATCTCCAAGTAGAGTTTCAGGACGAGTTGTAGCAACTGATATGAAT
>JBHLKP010000219.1:0-6513 GCA_048886525.1 Candidatus Hodarchaeota archaeon
AAAAAGGATTATTGCTTTTTTCATCATGTTTCATATTCTAATCAGTTCTGTCGTAATTATACAACAGGAATACACCGATTATCGAAATATTGAGTTTATAAATAAGATTCACTATTACACTGAAGAAAATTCAGTAATCTTAAGTGTTTATTATGATAAATTGATTCACAATAGAACTACATTCAGATATGAAATATCTCCAGGAAAATTTCGCCAAGATACATTCTCGGTCATTAGTTACTTAATAAACAAAAGTGTACCAGTTTATTTTATTCCAGATGCAATAGCTTCTGATTCTTTTTCTGTCAAAGAACTAAAAGAGAATACGAATTTAAATTTAATTTATAACGGTACAATAACGGATAGAAATCAAATTGGAAAATTTTCTGATTTATTATTAGATTATCCTCGTCCAAGAATATTATACAAGATTGACTCAATATTATAAAAAAGATTAATAATTATTTAGAAGAAGAATTCCCAACTCAGAAGTAACTGAATTTATAAGACTTAGAAAATAGATTCATGGAATCAAAATTATAATACAAATTAGATTACATTGAAATAAAACTACAAAATTAAGAAAGTTTCTGTATAACAAAGTTTAGTAATTCTATCCGATCGTACAAAGAATTAAAATATTCTTTTTTAATATATCAATAGATAACCATGAGAGGACACTTTTTCCTTCTATTTATGTTTATATTGTTTTTATTCAGTTTTAATATAACACATGAAAGTCTTGGTTTGGCTTCACAAAATGAACATAGAACGGAATACTTTCTCGCCTCCTCACAATATTTCACCTCACCAGAGCCTTTTTTAAACCAATATGATGTTCATGATCCTATTTCTATTAATGGAAATACTGATTTTACAAATCAAGCTGTTAATGAAGGGTGGGAGGGAAATGGGACATTATCAAATCCATATATGATAGATGGTTTCAACATTAGTGGTTCTGCTTCCGAGGACTTAATCAGTATTTCTAATGTTGATTTTATCTTTAGAATCAGTAATTGTCTCTTAAAAGGAGGTTCTCGTGGTATATATTTTCATAATGTTGAAACTGGAGAAATAACTGGCAATTTTGTTTTCAATACCGATATATGTGGCATTTACCTCAAATCCTCAAATAGCCATATCTTATTTAACAATAGTATTTTTGGAAATAATGAGGGAATTCGCTTCGATTATTCTGGAAATAACATTATAGCCAACAATTCTGTTTATGATAACAATAACCATGGTATTTACCTGTTTTCTTCAAGCTCCAATAGTTTGATTCACAACAGCATTTACAATAATAATGAGTCTGGTATTTATTTATCTTCATCGAGTAATATTACCCTTACCCATAATATTATTTCCTATACCAATTGGTATGGTATCCGCCTATCTTCTACAGATTACAGTACCCTTGCCAATAATACTTTTTCCTATAACAATTGGATTGGTGTATTATCAATATTTTCAGATTACAACATAATAATTAACAACATCATTTTTGGCAGTAATCTTGGTATCTATTTTTCTTCTTCAATAAATAACTTACTTGAAAATAATACCATTTTCAGGAATGAAAGGTATGGTCTTTATATGAATTCTTCAGGCAACAGTACCCTCATCAGCAATAGTATCATCAATAATAGTATTCAGGGGATTTATCTGACATCTTCAGATTGTAGTACACTCACCAACAATACAATTTCTGGGAATAAAGCGTTGGGTATTCACATTTTTGATTCAAATACTAGCATTCTTACCAACAACACTATTTCTGCAAATGGTGGTTCTGGTGTTTACCTGAATCGTTCCAATGCCGTCATTATTAATCGTAATACAATTTCTTATAACAATGGATTTGGAATTCACTTAGATTTTTCTTATGGCAGCTCTATCATCAATAGCATTGTTTCTAAGAACCATATGGCTGGAGTCTTCTTAAATTCTTCTGGATCCAGCACTATTAATTCCAATGTATTTTCCGCTAATTCATGGTATGGTGTTTCATTGTCTGACTCTGATAATAGCTTCATTCTAAATAATAATATCAGTAATAATTGTATTAGTGGTTTATCCATGAATTTTTCAGGCAATAGTACCCTCATCAGCAATAGTATCATCAATAATAGTATTCAGGGGATTTATCTGACATCTTCAGATTGCAGTACACTCACCAACAATACAATTTCTGGGAATAAAGCGTTGGGTATTCACATTTTTGATTCAAATACTAGCATTCTTACCAACAACACTATTTCTGCAAATGGTGGTTCTGGTGTTTACCTGAATCGTTCCAATGCCGTCATTATTAATCGTAATACAATTTCTTATAACAATGGATTTGGAATTCACTTAGATTTTTCTTATGGCAGCTCTATCATCAATAGCATTGTTTCTAAGAACCATATGGCTGGAGTCTTCTTAAATTCTTCTGGATCCAGCACTATTAATTCCAATGTATTTTCCGCTAATTCATGGTATGGTGTTTCATTGTCTGACTCTGATAATAGCTTCATTCTGAATAATAATATCAGTAATAATTATGGTTTTGGTATTTATTTGAATTCTTCAAATAAAAGCATTCTTAAAAGTAATTTTGTTTATAATAATAGTAATGGAGTTTTTCTGTCTTCCTCCGATTCTATCAAGATCATTAACAATACTATTTGTAACAACCAATGTTATGGTATTTATTTGATCTTTACTAACAATTGTTACATTTTTAATAATTCAATTTTTGATAATAGCTGGGATGGTATTTATTTAATCTCATCAAAGAACATCACCATTATTGATAATTCTATTTTCGACAATAATCATGAAAATATATTTGATGTTCCTTGTTTTGAACTGATTCTATCATTAATTTCCATTTACGTTATTTTTGAGGAAAAAGCAATTTTTAAGCGAAAAATAAATCAAAAAAATGATATGTGAATTTTCTGATAAGACTTTATCTTTTGATATTCAAGCTTCTTTATTCAAGAAATATAACTATATTTTGTTCAACCCAAGAGGAAACATGAGGTATCTGAATTCCATCTTTAGACATGAATCTCAGGAATCTCATAAAGCTTTAAGTAACGCGTTTCTGCTCTTAAAACTCCCATTTCAAGCACAGAAGTAAAAAGAAGTAAATTCGGGTTCAATTCTTCAAAAATAAGATTACTTATGACAACATATCGTATTCCAAGTGCATAGACTCTTTCTAAACCACGAATGTCTCGTAAATCTGAACGTGAAGCATAATAAAACATATCGTTTTCAGGAATCGTTCTATTAGTTATAAATGGAATTCCCACTCCTAATTTTAATACCTGTGAGATATCGAAGATCGTTTTCTCGTGGATTTCTTCTGCTGAAATCCAACCGAAATACAAGTTGGCTGCATAATTTTTGGGGCTAATTACTGGTTGGGAACCTATAGCTTGGATTCTTCTTGCCACCAAACTGTGATATACTGCAATAATTTCCTGTTTTGAGTTATATTTTTCTAAATACTTAGCAATTATAAATTCATCATCACTTATATAATTGAAGGGAAAATTACTTGAAATGATGAGTCCATCTGTAGAAGTTTTTGAAAAAATAATTATAGCGATGCATAATATTAAGAAAAAATCATTCTTCACTTCTGAAATCTTTCTTTGCTTAATTATGATAATAATAAGAGATCCTAGTGCTAATATTATAGCTGATATTAAGTGTATTGGTAGATCTGCAACAATCAAAAAATAGAATAACCCAAAAAAGGAAGGAAGGATTCCTATTAAATATTTTATCCATCCTAACTGCAATGCTAGTATTGATTTTAATCCAAGAATCGCATAATATCCAATCCAAGGTAGAAGTATAATTGAAGTATAAATAGAGATTGGAGATATAAATATAAGAAATAAGCCTAAAATCAGAAAAAATTTCCGAATTATTGCTTCATTTTTGTCTGATTCATTAATAAAAAATTGATTGATAAAACCCCAGACTGAAAAAAGAGATATAATTCCAAATTTAAGAGCATAATCAATCATTAAATTCCAAGCGACTCCAATAATAGAATCATTATTTAAAATGAATTCTGCTGTTATTCTTGGATTTATTGGAAATACTAAGATACCAAAAATAAAAGCACAAAAGTATGAAATTAAATAGACTGGTAAATATTTTTTACTTAAAAAATTCATTTTGAATAGTATAATTGCTAAAAACAAGGAAATTATGTAAATTGGATACAATATTATGAGACGATGCATAAATGCTAATATAACAATTGACACAAAGAGTCCAATGATATTTCTCAAATTGAATTCCTTGGTAATTTTTAAAAGGAAAAATAGAGTTAAAGGTAAAATTGCCATGAATGGTCCCCTCACAGTTGCAGTCCAATATGTATATCGGAGAAAAATAGGACTTGTGGTATAGAAGACAACAAAAAAGAAAATAGAAAGTTTTTCATTAGAAAAAATTAATTTTCCTAAATAATATGTTGTTATTAAAGAAATCATCATAAATAAGAAGGAAAAAAGAAATAAAGCATCATCAATGTCAAATCCCATTCTGAAGATTAATGAAAGTATGAATGGTCCCCCAATGGGATAAAAAGAGTAAGGATAAAGTCCAAATATCGAAAGAGGGTGGATAATCCATGCTTCAATAAATCCTTCTTTGATTGCTTGTGCCATCCATGCAACTACAAATGCATCACTTCCCTGAGCATGAGGAAAGTATGGAATGCGAATGAGAATATTAATCAATAAAGCATATAGCATTGGTGTTTTTAAGAGGGAATTAATTTGATTTCGTAAGTAAAAAAGCTTAAAATTTAACATGCAATCAGCTTCAGTTTTAGTAAGATGTTCTAATCACTTGATTTGTCAATGATTCGTACTTGAGTTTTCTAAATGTTACAAATATAAGTTTTAACAAAACTATAATAATATTAAAAGACATCTAACAAATTAAAAAAACTATGTTAAAACTGACTAAGCCAAAACTCATATTTTGAGTTAATATCTATCTATCTATCTTTCGATTATATTGTTCTGATGATTTTTGCTGGATTACCTGCCACTATGGAATTTTTGGGGACAGATTTCGTTACTACACTACCAGCACCTACAATAGAATTTTCTCCAATTTCAATGCCGCATAGGAGGGTCGTTCCAGTACCGATGGAAGCCCCTTTTCTGACAATAATGGGTTCTAGTGTCCAATCATCTTCAGTCTGGAGTTTTCCATTGCTACGAATCGATTTTGGATATCTATCATTAATAAAACAAACACCATGACCAATAAATGCATTGTCTTCTATTGTAACTCCCTCACAAATGAAGGTATGACTTTGAATTTTTACATTTGAACCAATAGTAACACCTTTCTGGATTTCTACGAATGTACCAACTTTTGAATTATTACCAATACTGCATTCATAAAGATTCACAAAATCAAAAATTTTAACATTTTTCCCTACTTTTACGTTTATAATCTTTTGTTTTTCATTAATTACATTTAAAATGGCTTTTTTGGTCATTTCTTTCACCCCATAATAAATGTTAAACTTTTCGACCCATTCTATAGACAAAAAAATCGATAATAATTGGTTTAAACATTTGAAACCATGAAATAATTGGTTTCATCTTTGAATAACCTTTCTTAGTGTCATAATATTTTTTCACTGAAACTTCTGTATATTTAGAATTCCTCAATGCTTTCAATAATAGATAAGTTTCAAACTCATATCTGTCCATTCCATCGTTATTCAAATCTAAAGTTAAGGCAAATCCCCGAGATAATGCTCTATAACCGTTTGATGCGTCTGTTATACTTTTTCCTGTATAAAATGAAATAAATAATGTAAACATCTTTGTTGTTATCAGTCTGAATTTTGGGTAATTTTTAGAATCTTCTTTGACATATCGTGATCCTTGGATAAAATCAAATCCATTTTTCATTTTTTCTAAGAATTTGGGGATTTCTTTGGGATCGTCTTGCGCATCACCAGCCATAATTAGAATAATTTCGTAATCCCGACTTAAAGCATATCTAATACCTGTTTTAATTGCCGCACCCACTCCTTGATTCGTTTTGTGAGAAATTATTCTGGCACCAGATTCAGTTACTTCACCTCTTGTTCCATCTTTTGAGCAGTCATCAACCACCAAAACTTGAGACACATAATTTTTTGCAGATCGTACTACATCTCCAATTTTTCCTTCTTCATTATACACAGGTAAGATTAATAAAGATTTCAAATTGTGATTCTTCCACTCAACCGTTTCTATGAGACAATCTTCCCTAATTGAATACAAGAATATACGTAACATTGATTATATCAGGTTTTTGATATCATCATTTAATATTGCATCTAAATATTATTAGAAATAGGTTAATTAGGCATTGAACACTCCTACAATAAAGAAGCTCAATAATTTTCGCTTTAGAACTCTATCATGATAATCTAATAAAGAATTTTTTTTAGCAAAGTTGATTATCTAATATTAACAGAGTGGT
>JBHLKP010000220.1:0-6492 GCA_048886525.1 Candidatus Hodarchaeota archaeon
ATTTCAGCTTACGGTGCAATAATACTCATTCTCTTTACTTTCATATTCTTTAAGAATGAGAAAAATGTAAATCAAAGAAATAGCTAAGACGGAATTTTTTTATCACTTTCAAGAAAGTGTACAGAAGAGGATGGGAATTGAATTAGACGTTACTCTGGAAAATATCGTTGTTTTCAACTTGTATAAATTGATTGGATTCAAATTAATAAGAGAATATTCAGTTTTCGTCTGGAAGGAGAATTAAATTTTAGAAAAATAAAGAATGAGAGGCTGATTTGACTTCAGTTTTTTCAATGCATAATACAAGCCATGATTCCTTTCTGAGCATGGAGTCTGTTTTCCGCCTGATCAAAGATTATGGATCTAGGGCCGTCAGCTACCTCATCATCAACTTCCATTCCTCGATCCTGTGGTAAGCAGTGCATGTAATATCCACGACCATTTTTTGTAACATCCATCAGTTCTGTGGTCGTTTTCCATTCCTTGTATTTATTCATGATATCAGGCATGATTTCAGGTTTAGCTGGTCTTACACCTTCAACACCATGAGCTTCCAACACCCCCCAACTTTTTGGATAGACAAAATCTGCTCCTTCAAAAGCTGTTTTCATATCCCGTTCAATATTGAAAGTTCCTCCATAGATATCACAGTGCTCTTCAACTTTTTTGATAATATCAGGATGAAGATCAAATTCAGGTGGACAGGCTAACGTAACATCCATACCAAATATCGATGGAGCAAGAACACCAGTTTGGGGTACAGCCATGGGTTTTTGACCAGCAGAATAAGCCCAACTCATAACGAACTTTTTACCTTGTAATTTATTATAATCATGACTACATTTTTCATACATGGTCATTACATCAGCCATTCCCTGACATGGATGATAGATATCTGATTCCATGTTGATAATAGGCTTTTTACTCCAGTATGCAAAATTCTCTTGGATTTTTTGGCCTTTTCCATATATCCATCCGCATTTGTTCCCGTATATTCGAATCGCAATAGCGTGCCCCATCCGAGATAGAACTCGAGCCACATCAGAAACCCTCTCTGTAGCGTAAGCTATTTCATCTCCTTTTAAAGCTGGAGTGTATATTGCTCCTGGTTGTAGGAAATGAGCATGGCCCCCAAGTTGTGTCATTCCAGCTTCAAATGAATTTCTTGTTCTTAAACTATCATTATAAAAAATCATAAACAATGTACGACCAGGTAGAATATTTCTATGATCCTCATATATTGTAAATTTCTTTTTTAGATCTATTCCAACATTTAACATCGTTTCAATTTCTTCGCGAGTAAAATCAGTCATTGTGAGAAAATCTCGTCCATTTAAATCCTCTGTAACAACCATTTATTAAAACCTCAAATTTCTAATCAAATCATTTATCAATATAATATATATGAAAGTAAAATTTCGAGAATAAACAAATTAGTCGAAATAGTGATGAGTTCAAATCATTAATTCTGTTTGACGGAAAAATAAGAATGTACCAATTCGGAGTTTATAGTTTCTATACTAGAAAGAGATGATTTAATCTCACATTATAATATCTCTTCATAATCTATGAAGCTCAATCGCTTAATAAGACTGGAAATATTATTAACACAATTTTCAAGGAAAAATTTGCTTTAAAATACGGATTAAATGTTATTAATATTTTTATTCAATTTTATATGTAGATACTATGAACCTTCTACCAAAATCTCCTGCGATCTTCAAGCTTAGCAATTGCTTGAATCATAAGCGCAACATGGTGAGGAGAAATATCCACTTGATACTTCAATTAAGGATGTTTCAGTTGTCCAAATTGCATACCATTTATCAGTATTCCATTGTGATACTGTAAGAAGAACTTTATTGTCAACAATGAGGAAAAAGCATTCACAGGCAATTAACTGTACTTGTAGCGTTAATTCTCTTTCTGACGCAATTTTATGGTAAACACCTAATTGAAGATCGATATTCTTGATTTTCAGCTTATTAATAGATTTTTCAAGAAGAGTAACTATTTCAGGGCTAGGCATCATCAGTACCACACTTGAAACAGCTTCTTCCATTAATCGCTTAATGTGATTTAGAACATTGTATCTTCCCTTAATGATATAGGCAAGTCTTGGAGAATCTTCGCTTTCGTGATACATTGGTTGAAGTAAGGTCTCCAATCGTTCAATAACGGTAATCTTCTCTTTATATTGCCTTTTAAATTTTAATCGTACATTTTGAAGGGGTGTACTTGGATGTACAACCATATATCTTTTTGGAGTACCTTCTTGAACTGTGATAAATCCCTTTTTTTCAAGTTGGTCTAAGATATGATAGATCTTACTATCTCGAATCCCAGTCCTCCTAACTAAATTACTTGCTGATGACGATTCTAGTGATATTAGGGCTAAGAAAGTCTTAGCTTCGTTCTGTGTAAAGCCAATCTTCTTCAAATCTTCTATTAAACCATTTCTTGATTGTTCTGGAATCGAATCTGAGATTTGTTTTGCTTTCGACATATATTTTACTCACTCTCTTCTACTACTATTGTGTAAGGAGAATTATAAAAAGCTTATTGATTATGGTAAAAATAGGAGAATTAATCAATGCCTAATTCCAAAGATGTTATTAAAGATAGCTATGCAAAAGCAATCAACAAATTCACTAAAAAGAATTCAGTTCAACAGTCTAGCTGTTGTGAATCTCCTTCCTCTTCCCAAAAAACCGAATCTCTTCAACAATCGGAATGTTGTCCTTCCACCGAGTCTTTAGAAAAAGTTAAATCAGCAATACCAAGCTTTGGATGTGTCTACGCTCTCTCTGATAAAGCTAATATCAAAATGGGAGATGTTGTCGTTGATTTAGGAAGTGGAGCTGGCCATGATGTTTTCAGAGCAGCGGAACTTGTTGGGCCAGAAGGAAGGGTAGTTGGTATAGATTTCACCCCTGATATGATTTCAGCCGGATTGCAGAATGTTGCAGAGAAAGGACTTATAAATGTTGATTTTCGATTATCTGATATTGAAAATATAAGCGTCTTACCAGATAATTTTGCAGATGTTATAATTAGCAACTGTGTTATCAATTTGACTTTTGATAAGGAAGCTGTATTCAAAGAAGCTTTCAGAATTCTTAAACCAGGAGGTCGTCTTGTTGATGCTGATGTGATTGCGGCTAGTCCCTTACCTTCCGAAATAGTGAATGATCAACAAGCATGGTGTTCTTGTTTAGGGGGTGCATTAGCAAAGGAAGTATATATCGAAAAAATGGAAAAGGCTGGGCTTAGGAATATTCGTGTTAAAATCTTCGATAAATTTAATTATCTTGGGAATGAATTTTATAATGGAATTTTAGAAGCAGTTAAACCTGAAACTTAGAATATTACACTTCTAATTTTCTATTTTCATTTTAATTCAGAATCTATTGGTACTATTTGGTTTTCTTCTTTGAATAGCTTTTTTATAACTACATACACATTAAAATGTATTAATTTCGCAATTCTAATTCTTCTACTTTCTTTTGCCGCTAAAATTTGGTTTAAAAGAGAAGGATGTTTTTTCAGTTAACAAAACTGTATGTGAATTACAGTATTATTCACATAAGCATCTGTAATAAAGTAGCATTTTTTTCGTTTGGTGATTTAATGGAAATTGATCATATAAAGAAACTTGATAATTTCGAAGGAACAATCCGTAGTATTGATATAGATAAAGATTCCCTAAAATTGGCCGAATTTTTCAATTCTATTGACGATTTATGGCCAGGAACGTTCACCCAGGGTATTAAATATGATGAAAAATTAGCTCGTGACTTTTTAATAAAACGAAGTGCCTTGAACTCATTTGTTGCATTTGACCCTCAAAATCGTTTAGTAGGATTTTGTTCAGTACATAAACGGAAGGAGGAGAAAAATGTGTCATATATTGGAATATTGGGAGCTCATCCTGATGTTCTTTCGAAAAAGTACGGAAAACATTTACTTCTCACCGCGGTAGACTTTAGTGTGAATAATGGTGATCTTCGTCAGGATCTGCACACCTGGGCTAGTAATATGAAAGCAGTTCCATTGTATAAAAAAATTGGTTTACAATGGGTTCCCGATACTTCAGTTTATATGCAGAATTATATTCCAGCAATATTACAAAATGCATTTTGCAGACCATTTTTTGATAAACATCCAAATTGGTATTTAAACCAGAAACGAGAGATTCTTCAGGCACCAGACGAAAATTCATATTATAAGATGAAAGTTTTCTTTTATAAATTCGAAGAAGAAGGAGATTCGCTAGAAGTAATTATCGACCGTTATAGCCGATCTATCGTAGGGATTAAACGCAAAATCGATGGATCCGTAATCGAGTTGGTGCTAAAACAAGAGAATCATGAAGCTTTTGCTGGTATTGAGCAAGAAATAAGTTTGCTGGTTAATAATCAATCTTCAGAAGATCTTTCGCTTGTGATCTCCTATGAAGCATCAAAAGAGATTACTCTAAAAACCACTCAAGAAATTATCACAGTACCGCAGGGGAAGGAATCTATCATAAATGCGTTTACTATCAAAGATACAACTGCTGATACTAGAATTTATAGAAAAACACCAAGTATTAAATGCAATATTCTAATAAATGGGGAGTTCTTGACTTTAGAGGCAGGTATGAGAGCTCGACAGCTCGTTGACATTTATCCTGTTGAATCTAGTATGTGGTTACCTACAGGAACTCAAGAAATATCTCTTCACATCCAAAACCGATCAGAATCTAGGATTGAGGGAGAATTATTACTCTGGTCGAATAGAGAGATCGATATTCCTAATCCTATCATTCCCCTCTCCTTAGAAACAGAAGAAAATATCGGGGTTCAAGCAATTATAGCCTCAAATCCAGATTTGGATAGAGACGTTTATACAACTCTTTTCTGTCAAGTTAAGATGACTAATTCGAAAAGTCGAGTATTCGAAATCCCCCTCTTTATTTCCAACTCACCTGGATTAACTGTCGGCTACCAATCTGATAAAAAACGGATCATCCTTCAGAATCAATTTATCCGTTGTATAGTAGAAATTGAGGGAGCTAGAGCTACTGTTAATTCAGCTAATTTAACTATTATGGCATTGGGTGTTCCTATATTTGATTATGGGCCTCCATTTGGATTTAGTGAGTTTAATCAGGTTGAATTTGACTATAAAATCATTCACGAGAGAAATAATTCTATTCAGGTGAAATTATCAAAACAAGGTCAATCTAAACCGAATCTTATCTTTCATCGCTATTATGAACTCTCTTCAGGAAACCATCATGTCTCTAGTTGGACTGAGGTTGAAAATCTAAGTACGACTAATGATCAAGTTACAACCATCTTTCAACCTTTTTTCACACAAGGAGTGGGAAATCCACTGGGTAAAACAGTTCTTGCCTCTGATAACCAACTTTTAATCTTTGGTCCAACTCCAATTTGGCCTGCAGGAAAAGGCGATTTGCCTGAAGGAACAGAGAAATATGAACCTTGGATTTGTATAGAAACTGATGATGTAACTTACTACCATATTTATGAAACTCAAGATACGATGGCGGATCCAAGTCGTGGGAAACTAGCTACACTTGAAAAGAACATCGTTATTCCTGCTCTTTCCTCAGGTCGAGGAAGTAAAAGCTGGTTAGGATTTGGAATAATTGGGGGATGGCAAAAAGTTCGTGAGATGGCTCACTTTCTTGTAAAAAAGCAGATTCTTAAGGATGAGGAACTCCTTCTTCAACCAAAATCATTTTTATCGTTTGAAATCCCCAAAGAACAATTATTGATTGGAAAAAGAAGATCTGATATTATAATTGGCTTAAAATCTTTTCGATTGATGCCCTTTAACGGAGAACTTACGATAATTCCTCCTGAAGGATGGACACTCAATCCAGCTTCTTTTGAAATCAGTAATTTGAATTTAATGAATCCCCAAGAGATTTCCTGTGAATTTATACTTCCTGAAGACATCCCTTATGGGATTTATGTTTGTGAATTTATTTTTAAAAGTCTAGGTGTCCAGAAAGCTCAAAAAAGGAAGTTCCTAGTCTATAATGGATCTAAAATGCCAAATATTGATGATCTTCCTGAAGTTGAAGGTAAGCGATTAGTTTCGGTTTCTAATGATTCTATTAAATTTACTAGTTCAGTAGATTTTGCTGGAAGTCTTGTTCAAATCACTCATAATGAAACTACTTACCTACTGTCTAATTTTCCGAATATTGCTCCTTCACTCTTTTTTACAAAAGATCCTGGAGGTATGGTTAATACTGTATTTGTAGGAAAAAACGATGACATTGATGATATAAAATACCTCAAGGAAGAATACTCAGCAGTAAAAATTGAATCTGAACAATGGTCTGGAATTGAATACTCTACTAATATTCATGAAAGAAAATCTCTCAAAGGTCTAAAGGTAAAAGTAGCTTATGAGACTCTAGGTGGAGAAACTAACATCATCCGAGTTCGAACAACTATTCATAATCCAACTACA
>JBHLKP010000221.1:0-6488 GCA_048886525.1 Candidatus Hodarchaeota archaeon
AGGGATTCTTACTATCCTTTTCTTCCTTTCATCTGTTTCAATATGAAACATAACTATATTCGTCTTCTCCTGTATACCTAAAATACATACATGCATATCTAATTGAAATTTTTCTGAAAAATAATTCATCCTATGCTTATAATATAAAAAAATACTATTGTTCTGATTAGGAATCAATAATTTTGTTGGAAACTTACCTCGTTCAATCGTTTGAAACAAATTGAATTTTTAAATTTATAAGGCATGGCTAATATATTGAGTGATTATAGAAAGAATAATATACCTGATTTAATACATTAACAAGAAGATCTTTCGAGTAGATTTTCTAATTGAGGTTGGATGAGAAATGCCTGAAGTACGCGCGGGGTCGTGGGAATCCAAATGGTATACTTGGGGTTACATAATTGCTGGTATTATATTAACTCCAGCTATTGTAGGTATTCCCTTGCTAATAATGGGTTTGATTAATCTTTATAAGAGTGAGAGTGCAAAATCTGATACTAGGAGGCGACTTACTAATAGAGAGGATGAAATAAAGGTTCGATTCAGAAGAGGGGTTCAATCCTTTGAAGATGGGGATTATGGTAACGCGCTTCGTGAATTCAATTCTCTATACTATTTCGAGGGAGGTATTACTACTGAATTCAAGGGAGCCCTCTTAAGTTTAATAGCTCGGTGTTATTTTCTTCAAAAAGATTGGAAAAAGGCACATGAGTATGCTAATCGAATATTAAAGCTTAGTAATGAATCCGGTTATAAACCATCTAAAAATGATTTGAGAATGATTCTGATGCTTGAAAAGATGCGGGATGGTGACCTTTCATTTGAGGGGAATTTTCCGTTTTTTAGTAATGACAGTGATGTGAATGAGTGAAGAAATGAATATTTCCAATTTACTCAAACAGGACTATCGTATCTGATACGATAGTATAATAAAGCAAAGGAGAAGGAAAAGCAGATGAGAGATGAAAATGGGCTATTACTTATTTCATTGGTAATTCTATTCTTTCTAGTGTGCTCTTGGGGCCAATTACTCCCCTATTCTTCTGAAGAAAGACATGAAAATCCAGCACTTAAATTAGATTCAATTGACAGATCAATTACTCAAGAATACACATTTCACTCCCCTATAACTGTTAATAATGATTTTGAACTATATTTTTTTGCGATTAGTGGTAGTGGGTCTGTTAATGACCCATATATTCTTGCAGGCTGGAATATTACTGGTTCTTTTGACTACGGAATTTTCATTCATGGAACAACAAAGCACTTTAGAATAGAAAATTGCTGGATTGACAGTTCAAATTATCATGGGATATTTGTAGATAATTGTGCTGCAGGCACGACTGTCATTACCAACAACATCTGTAACAACAATGGTAAGAATGGTATCTGTCTTAAATCTTCTGGTTCTTCAATCATTACCAACAACACCTGCTATAACAATAATAAATCTGGTATCTTTATTGACTCTTCTGGTTCTTTAAACTTAGCAAACAACACCTGCGACAACAATAGAGGGGTCGGTATCGATCTATACTATTCTAATTCTTCGATTCTAGCCAAAAACATCTGTAATAGCAATGATATGTTTGGTATTGGGCTTTTCTCTTCTAGTTCTTCGACTCTGACCAGCAACACCTGCAATAGTAATGTTAGAGGTGGTTTTTGGCTTATGGGTTCAAATTTTTCGACAATTGTTAATAACACTTTCTACAATGATGGTATTTTTTTCTGGTTTGAATCTTCTAAAGAGGAATTACTCTCGTACACAGTCGAAAATAACACGGTTAATGGACTTCCTCTGGGTTACCTCAAGAATCAAGCGTATAGCTCGATCGCCAAGGGATATGGACAGCTTATTTTAATAAATTGTAGCAATATGGTTGTGAAAAACCAGATCTATTCTAATATATCAGTAGGAGTAGCTCTGTATTATTGTTATGATAGCAAATTAATCAATATCACCTGCAATAAAAATAGTGAATGTGGTATCTTCCTTGGACATTCTGATTCATCGCTTCTGACCGGTAACATCTGTAGCAACAGTACAGATGGGGATGGTATCCATCTTTACTCTTCTAGTTCTTCGAATCTAACCAACAACATCTGCTACAACAATAATTGGACTGGCATTCACCTTGCATTTTCTAATTCCTCGATTCTAACCACCAACATCTGCAATAGCAATGGTGAGGGTGGTATCCTCCTTAGCGCTTCTAGTTATTCTACTATTACTAATAACACCTGCAACAACAACAATTATTTCGGTATCTACTCTGATTCTAGTTATTCCTCTATTTCTAACAACACCTGCAATAACAATAATGGGACTGGCATATACCTTCCCTCTTCTAGTTCTTCAATTCTAAACGCCAACATCTGTAACAATAATTTTTATGGCATTCAACTTCAGGATTCTAGCTTTTTGTCAATAATCAAAAATACTATTTCCAACAATGAGGGATATGGCATTTCAATATTTGGATCATCTTGGAATTCCAATATTTCAGGAAATATATTCATTGGTAATAACCCTCAGGGAACGTCTCAAGCTTATGACGATGGTGGAAATAATGAATTTGACAATAATTACTGGGATGATTGGACGGAACCTGACGCAGATGGGGATGGATTCGTAGACGCTCCATACTCTATTGATGGTAACGCTTTAAATGAAGATATTTACCCACGGGTCTCTCCTAGTCCTCATTCTAAACCTATTTCAGATATAAAAATCATCACTGGAATTTCTTTGTTTGTAATATTCTTTTCTGTCTTAGTTATATCACTTATAATACGAAAGAGAGAGTAAATCCTGTGATTTACGAGATTACGTGATTCTCTCTCATATTTCCTCTCCTGTTATTATGAATATTCAACTGAAAAGGAGGAAGAATTCATAAGAAACAGTATCAGGTTGTATTATTATCGATAGATAACCTCATAAAGGTTAAATGATTCCTGTTTAGTTGTGTGTTATCTGAATTGAGGTTAGTATCCCTATTTACGCCCAAGTTCTAGCTCCTAAGTGTTTTGAATTATGTTTTTTCTGATTTTAAAGGGAATCAACTAAACCGATGATTTTATAAGGGATTGTTCACAGCTGTGAACATGAGAGATTGAGATGCTTCCAGTTGGCTTTTTACCTGAGGGAGCTTGGGCTGAGATTTCTCATACGAAAGGCGGACGAGGAGTGATTTTACGGGTTAACGAACTTGGTTTTTATCCTGGAAGTCGTATCAAGATGATCAGGAATGTAAAAGCAGGTCCAGTACTTGTGGAATTGAAAGGTTGTAGAATAGCGATTGGTCGTGGAATTGCTATGAAGATTTTTTGTAAGCAAATTGAAAAACCACTTCCAGGACTGGAGAATCATTTAGAAAGGTAGAGTTGACAATTTCTGAAATGAATATAGCACTAGCTGGAAATCCTAATGTTGGTAAAACGGTCATTTTTAATTTTTTGACTGGTTCTCATCAGCATGTTGCTAATTTTCCTGGATGTACTGTTGATCATAAGAAGGGTAAATGTACTTTTGCAGGTACTTCCATGAATATTATCGATTTACCTGGTACTTATAGTCTTAGTGCATATTCTGAAGATGAAATTGTTTCAAGAGAATTTCTAATAAATGATAAACCTGATTTAGTTATCAATGTGATTGATGCGTCGAATTTAGAGCGTAATTTATTTTTAACCATCCAATTATTGGAATTAAAACTTCCTATTGTCATTGCTTTAAATATGGTTGACGTAGCTAAGTCCAAAGGGTTCATAATTGATGTGGAAAGTCTCAGTAAGAAATTGAATGTTCTTGTGGTTCCTATGATCGCAACGAAAGGTCAGGGAATAATTGAACTTCTTAATCTTATTTTAAACCACAACAAAAATAAAGAAATTGGATACCTGGGTAGTAATCCTATTAACATTTATGAAGATAAGATTGCACAGATTGTCAAGAAGTTTGATACTAACGCTTTTTTGTCCAATTATGATTATAATTGGATTGGACTAAAACTTTTGGAACAAGATCCAAATATTATTGATATAGTAGATGATGCAATATCAAGAGAAAGTCAAAAAGCTACGGATACTTGTTGGGTATTGATAAAAGAGGTAATTGAAGACTTTAAAACCAATATGAATGTGTCTGATCCTGCTGTATATGTAGCAAATGAAAGATATCATTTTATTGAAGATCTAATTGAGGATATTATTATTAAAAGAGGAAGGGCTTCTTCAAGTATCACTTCTATGTTAGATGAAGTCCTCACAGATACCTATCTTGGACTTCCTATTTTTCTAGCGAGTCTTTGGATGATTTTTACTTTTACTTTCACGCTTTCTGAGCCCTTTAATGTGATTCTTGAAGATATTTTTACGTTTTTATCATCTGAAATGCGCTTGATAATCCCTGATCCAGTTTTTGCTTCTGTTTTTTCAGGGGTTATTGATGGAGTTGGGGCAATTCTTGTTTTTGTTCCGACTATTTTTTTGTTATATTTTGCAATGGCTTTACTTGAGGATTCTGGTTACATGGCACGGGCTGCTTTCATAATGGATAAATGGATGGAGAAAGTAGGTTTACATGGAAAGTCATTTATCCCTTTAATGCTTGGATTTGGATGTACAGTTCCTGCAATAATGGCTACACGTTCAATAAGAGGGAAAGAAGATAGATTAATAACAATTGCAATTACACCTTTTATATCTTGCTCTGCTCGGTTACCAATATACGTTTTATTTGCTGGAGTGTTTTTCCCTGATTATGCTGCGCTAGCTATTCTTACGATGTATGTTCTTGGAATAATAGTAGCTGTTTTAACTGCAATTGTTCTTAATAAAGTTATTTTCACTCATGAAGACCGAGTATTCATTATGGAACTCCCTGAATATCAGAGACCGACGTTACTTGTTGCTATAAGGGAAATGTGGAATCAAGGCTCTTTATTTTTGAAAAAAGCTGGTACTATTATTCTAGGGGCTTCATTACTTGTGTGGATGTTGAGTAATATACCATTTGGTGCGTCTATTGATAATACTCTTCTTGCTATGATAGGAAATGTTCTCGAACCGTTGTTTCTACCCTTTGGATGGAGCTGGGAATTTATCACTGCTTTACTACTTGGTTTAATTGCGAAAGAAATCATTGTCGCGACGTTGGGTTTACTAGTTGGGACATCTCTTGAAACATTTTTAGCTTCTTCTCTTTCACTAAGTCAAGCTTTTGCCTTTATGGTTTTCGTCTTACTCTATATGCCTTGTGTTGCGTCAATATCTGCGGTTAAAGCAGAAACAGGATCATGGAAAAAAACAATTATTTTAGCTGTAGGATATATTATCATTGCTTATACGGTGGCTTTGATCTTTAGACTATTTTTAACAATAATAGGATTTGGTTAAATTATAGGTTAAAATATGATGCTGAACAATAGTATGAAAAGATTAACTTTTGAAGCAGGCATTTTAAGTGCTACATATATCGTTATAGGTGTATTTGGACTGTTTACATTACTTTTTGATCCATTCTTGATGGGATCTCTTATAAAGGATCCAATTGAATCATTGATACTGATATTAATAGCAGTAGTTTATTTTAGGGGATTTCTAAAGCTTATTAATCAAGATAAATCAGGTATAGCTTTCATCTATGTTGCAGCAATTATGGGATTCCTAGTAGGGGGATTAGCTTTTTTGAATTTTGTCATTAACGGATTTTTAAAGGGTATAATGGAAACCTCATCCTCTTTTGACATTCTCAATCGAATTGATGATTATTTCTCGCTTTCAATAGTTGTTGGTAGTTTAAACTTCATTCCATTCAAAGATATCCAATCTCTTGAAGGGAAAACGGTGGAACTATAGAATGATTGAACAAATCCTTTCATATGTTAAAGAAAAGGGAAATACCTTTTCTTTTTATCAAATAAAAAAGGACTTAAAATTATCAGAAGGGCAATTAGATCTTATTAGATTGCAGTTACTGCAATTGGGGTACATTGAGGAGATTAAGCATTATGAAGGGGAAGATGAACTCAATCCTGTTATTTGTCGAAATTGCCCCCAAAGAACTTTCTGTATAGAGAAAGATCCTTTGAACATCAAAATATATGAGCTTACGCCAAAAGCGCTTAGTTTTAAATAACGTTTTGGTTTCTCTTCTATTCTTGATAATCCTCTTTTGGTTTGTATTGACGGTACTAAAGCTCCTAGTCTATTTTGAATTTCTTAACGTTTAGATGAAATTCACAGAATTCGTCTCCCTTTTTAAGACTCTTCGTGAGTTCTTCCTTAACTTCTATACCTAAAGCTTCAAACCAACCTGAATGCATGGCAAAACATGCGCATTTATATTGGTCTGCAATTCCTGCTTTTTTGACATTTTCATAAATACTGCAAAATTTCATTATAGCAAGAAGAGAAGTCTCGGTTTCAGGGGTGAAATCGTAAATAAACTGAGGTGAAGGATAATATAAATCCATGGC
>JBHLKP010000222.1:0-6486 GCA_048886525.1 Candidatus Hodarchaeota archaeon
AAGAAATTAATAATATCAGAGCTTGTACCAAATTTCTGGAGAGCTCCCACTGATAATGAAGTTGGAATTTTTCTTTTCTTCCCGATTCTCAAAAAAATTTTACGTAATTTTTATTTTTGGAAGAAAGCAAGTGGGAAAAGACGAATTAAAACCTTTTTAGTAGATGAAGTAGGACCAAAAAAAGTTACATTGCTAGTTAAATTCAAGATACCTGGGGGAAAATCACTTTATAATACAAAATATGAGATAAAAAATAATGGTGAGATTAAAATTGAGACCTGCTTTACTCCAAAGAGAGATCTTATTCGATTCGGTATGCAAACTACAATTCCTGCTGAATTTCAATTTATTACTTGGTTTGGACGTGGCCCACATGAGACCTATAGTGATCGTAAATGCAGTGGATGGATCGGAATTCATCATAAGATTCTTGAAGAGTTCATTCATAATTATGTTAATCCACAAGAAAATGCTAATAGAACTGATGTTCGATGGTTTACTTTATTGGATAAAGAGGGAAATGGAATTAGGGTTGACTATATTGGAGGAACTTATCTTAATTTTAGCTTATGGCCATATTCGATGGAGGATTTGGAAACAGCAAAACATATCCATGAATTACCTAAAAGAGACTTTATTACTTTGAATATAGATTATAAACAGCGAGGTGTTGGGGGAGACATCCCTGCAATTGCACGAGTTCATAAGGAGTATAAGTTAAGAAAAAATATTAAATACATGTATGCGTTTAAAATTAAACCAGTTAAGCGTTAATTAAATTATTTTTGATCTACAGCACATTATATTAGAATATAAATCAAAGATAGTCCTTCTAAAGCATCCATATATCATTGATTGAGATACCTGCTTATTTACACATTTCTTCAGTCAATTCAATATTGTCTGTCTCTTCAAATCTAGGTTTATGCATTTCGATAGCGGAAAAAATTATTTGGATTAGAATGAGATTTTTATTTATATTTAGAATCTTTCTTTCATTAAATATGCCAAAAGGTTAATAACAATGAGTAAGATAGGAATAGTTAGAAAACTAGTAGACGATGATTTCGATGATTATATTGAAATTTTCCATGGAGCATATCCAGTTTTTGCTCAACCAATGTCAAAAGAAAAAAGAGAACAATTGATAGAATCTTTAAAAAATAAAAATAATACATATCCAGAAGAAAACTATTATGGTTATTTCCGAGATGATAAGCTACATGGTACAATGATTTTTTACGATTTTAAAATGAGAATTTTTTCCACGATAACGACTGTTGGAGGTTTGGGAGACGTAAGTGTAGATTTATTGACAAAAAAAGAGCATATTGCTAAGGAAATGATGGAATATTTCCATAATCACTATCGAGAAAGGAAAATTCCCCTAACGCTTCTTTATCCATTTCGTCCAGATTTTTACGCTAAAATGGGCTATGGTTTTGGAAAAAAAATGAATCAATATAGCTTTGAAGCAATAAATTTACCTGTGACAGAGAAAAAAACTCTAAGATTTCTTGATTCAAACGATATAAAAGCTGTAGCAGAATGTTTTAATCGTGTTGCAGTAAAAGTACACGGAATGATTCTAAGGCCAGAATATAAATTCAAAGATATGTTCAACAATCTAAAAGTGGTAGGATATGAAGAAAACAATAGAATATTAGGATTTATTGGATTTAGATTTAGGCAATTAGATAAATATAACATGATAAGAAATAATATCCTTATTAGAGAGTTTGTTTACGAAAATAGGGCAGCTTTTCGGGCTTTAGTGTCATTTTTAAGAACTCAACACGATCAAATTAATAGAATCATTTACAATACGCCAGATGATCATTTTCATCATATTTTATTTGACCCAAGGAGTAAAGGAAATGAAAGTTTATTCCATATAAGTCAAGAAACGAACATTCAAGGCGTAGGGATGATGTATAGAGTGATAGATACTCCTCGGATGTTTGAAGTTTTAGAAGGCCACAATTTTGGTCACCAGAGTGTCAGATTGAAAATAACGATAGATGATACATTTTTATCTCAAAATGCTGGAAATACTATTATACATTTTGAAGATGGAAAAGGAACTATTGTTGATTCTGGAGAATATGAGACTGAAATAAAGCTCAAAATAGCTGATTTTTCAAGCCTAATTATGGGTGTAATTAGTTTTCGTAAGTTATTCAGATATAATCTCGCAGAAATATCAAACCCTGAATATCTTGAAGTAATAAATAACCTTTTCTTAACGGAAGAAGGACCAATTACAACTGAACCTTTTTAAGGTAGATCCTTAACATGAGAAAGATGTTATAATGTTATCTATTATCTTAATCTGTGCTGTTGAAATTAACTATTTAGGGAAAGTACTTTAAGTAAATTTAGTGAATCTTTTAACGTTTTAGAGGTAGTTACAATGAATAGGAATCAGAAAAAGGGATTAATCTCTTTTATTAGTGGATTGGGGGTAATATTTCTACTTGTTGGCATTTTTACACATTATTATACCTTTGGTACAGGTTTAGTTGTCGCAATGGTATTCTGGATTCTCTCTGGTGCACTATCTACGTTCCTAGGGATTAATGAGGAAACTGCTATATCCCCCCAACATAGCTATCAGGGTGATCATCTTCATGAAGCACCCGCAACTTTCGAAAAAACTGCAACTGGAGCTTTATATTGTGCAAGATGCGGATCAAAGATTGAAAAAGGATCAAGATTTTGCTCAATATGTGGTGCTGATATAGAATAGGATTAATTGCGCAATTTCTGAAAAATTACTGCAAAATGACCTATATTTCTTCCTCTACCCTCTATTTCCTATTCAATACTTTTAAAATAAGTATTGTGAGATCTAGGCAATATTTTGGTTTGTTAAAATATGAATCGAAAAGAAAACACGATAAAACCATTGATTAGGGGTTTGTAATATCCATTCAGAAATGCCGAAAAATACCTTACTGAGTGCCAGTGAAAGTGCATTCTAAACGTTATTTCCAGCCTATTCTAGGATATATTTCTGATATTCTTTCAGATATTGTCTCTCCTTTCCAATTTTCTCATTTCAAGGATGATTTGCTTATTAATTTTTTTTACTGAAATATACATTATAAGAAATTAATACATTCTGAAGAAGTAAGAGTGAGTATATTGGTGTCAATAATAGTACATCGTGATAAATTTGGTAAATATTTATAAAGAGTAGTGATTTTTTTATTCGAGTACAACTAATAAAGATAAGTACAATTCAAGAGTCATCTAAAGAGAGTTAGTGATCTAAAATGGCAAAAAAGAAGCAAGCACCTGCTAAAAAAGAACCTGCTAAAAAAGCACCTGCAAAGAAAGTAGCGACAGGTAGTGCGGGTTTCGCTGGAGCCCGTGTTGAACGAATTATTAGAGATATGGGAGCTTTTCGTGTCTCAGCCGATGCTGTTGTTAGTTTAAATGAAATCATTACTGCCAGGGGCATGGAAATTGCAAAATACGCAGTTGAAATTGCCAATAATTCAGGCCGTAAGACTGTGAAAGAAGACGACATCAGGCTAGCAGTATCAAAGGTTGGATAAACATTATTCAAAGGAAGGATATTTTGAAATAATATCTTCCTTTTTCATCTCCTTAAAGGGGTGAATGGACACAAAAATCTCGTGGAGTACACAGTACTAACTTCAACTGAAAAGCCCCATTTTCAAATCAGATCTTGGGGATTAAGGGCCCTCCTCTAGTATAACATGCATGGAGATAAAAATCTATTACTTTATCAATTGCTTTTCTAGAAATAGTTGTTTTACGATATATCTCCTCTTTTGAATTTCCATTCACAGCTAATTGAAGAATCCGATCTACGTCATAAGCATTTAGATTAAAAAAGAAGATATACTTATTATCAACTCCTGGTAACATATCGGTTCTTCGTTTTGAGCTGATAGTATCTGGAATTTTAAGATACTCTGCTAATTGTAGAATTTGAGTACGAAAGAGATTTCCGAGAGGCATTATATCAGTACAGTGTCCTTGGCCCCACTTCGTAAATAAACCAGTTAATAATTCAGTTTTATTAATAGTACCAACAAGAGATCGATTTTCAGTCTCCGCAATATAATACGCGACAGCCATTTGGATTCTAGATCTCGTTTTTGCCAACGATATAGCTCTATGAATTAAATCATCTCTACCAGAAGAAGTTTTACTTGTTATTCCAAAATCTTTTTCCTCAATTTCATATTCAGCAGCACCCTTTAATAAAGAATAACTTAAAGGACGATTCAGTAAAGAAATTTCTCTTATAGATCCAGGTACTAGCTTTTCACTCCCGAATTTCTTGATCATTGGCTCCACATCGCATTTAGTAATATTCTCCTCTCCTATCCCCAAGAATTCAATACTAGTAGCTAGAACTTCTTCATGATTATCTGATAATTTTTGCGGTTTGATTATTAATTTAACAACGTCTATTCCCAATGCTTCGAGGCATATTTTTACTATAATAGTGGAGTCAATATAGCCTGAAAACCATACTAAGACTCCATCATCTCCTCTCTCTTTTACTTGAGTTTCAATGAAGCTAGCAATTTGTTTTACAACACTAGACGCGTCTATAGAAAGGTCAAAATCATTCACTATAACACACCAAACTCATTACTTTTCATTCATTTTCGATTGATGGTTTGAATAAATGTTTCTATTCTTACAGAGAATCGATATATAAGATATCTCCTTTTTTTTACAGTCATATAAACTCTACATAAATATGGACATGATAATTAAATAGCTTGTACCTATAAATAGATGGAAAAATCCTAAAGGTGCCCCGATTTTTAAAAATTGGATGAAACTGATTTGTGATCCCTCCCGATTCGATAGATTAATCGCTAAAATGTTAGCTGGTGAACCTATCGGCAAAATATATCCACCTAAATTTACTGCAATAACTAACGCCCACCAGTGAATATTTCCAATTACCCCTATTGATTGAAGATCGAAAAAGACTGGTGCTAATGCTGCAGAAATCGGTATATTGTCCACAACTGCTGAAATGGACCCAATACCAAATGAAACGAAAGGTAAGGATAATATTAACGGAAGTTGAAGAAAAGGTGTTAATAATTCTCCAAGAATTGTTAAAATGCCTAAAATTTCGATTGAACCCACTAAAATAAACAATCCGATTATGAAATATACAGATATCCATTCAACATCCTCGAATATTTCCTTAGGATGCATTCCTGAAAAGAGTAAAAGTCCTGCTGCTATAAATAGTGCTATTTCAGCTGCTTTTAATTTTAGAATACTACCAAAGATAAAACCTGTTACTAACAACGTCAATCCAATTATAACAACGTAAAATGTTCGTTTATCCTCTACAAGAATATTTGGGTCTAACAAAAAAATATCTTTTACTAATGTCGGAGAGGGCTTTTGGAAGGTTTTTCGTGAAGTTATATAGTAAAAAGGTATTGCTGTTAGCAATAAAAGTAGACTTAATGGCCCCATTACAACTACAAAATCAGTAAATGAGGCTCCACTTTTATCTGCAAGAACTATATTAGGAATGCTACCAACTAAGGATGGAATTGAAGCAAAATTCGCAGTAATCGCTTCGACAGTTAAAGTTGGACGAAAATCAAACTCCAAGATCTTATAAATTTCGACAGTCAAGGGAGCAATTATTAACATTGTTGTTATGACATCAAATACAAAACTTATGATGAATGTCAACATTGATAGCGATATTAATAGTGTTTTCGGATCACCTCTTGTAAAACGTACAATCATTATACTAATGTATTGGAATAGCCCAGAACGACTTGATATGATTGTAATAATCATCATTGCAGTAATAAAGATTATTGTATTCCATTCTACACGGGTGAGAATTGTATGAAACTTTACTTCGTGGCCTTCATATTGCCAATTAGATGTAATTAATAAAATCGAAATAACACTTGCTCCAAGAAGGGCTGAAATCGGTCTATGAAGTTTTTCACTACTTATAAGAACATATGTTATAATGAAAATTGCTAATCCGATTAATTGGATAGGGTGTAACGGCATAAGTCTTTTCTCGTTTTATTCTTTTGTCTAAAATAGTTGATATAGCAATTATCTCTTATTATGAAGAATAATAACTTCCAACACGCCATTCTTTGTTTTACTTTTGAGTATATTGTTATTGTATTAAGTAATTCAAAAACATTTATCCCCAAATCTAAATAAATCTTTAAGCGAATGGCATTATTGTGAAATAATATAGCAAGATCTATCAAAGTTTTTGATAGAAATCTTTTGTAAATTCGGAAGTTCGGTTCAAATTTTTCTTAAAATATATTCAACTCTTAATAGATTTATATAAATAATCATTAATGCTTTTTCTACTAGTCTTTCTTATATTAAAAGCGTTCTCGTAATTGTATTTAAGATATTGATTATCTTTTTGTTTACAATAATCTTTTATATGTATATTAACTATAGTTAACTAGAAATAAAATC
>JBHLKP010000223.1:0-6421 GCA_048886525.1 Candidatus Hodarchaeota archaeon
TATTCGGATTTTAAAGCGATGTACATGCCATATGATTACAGAAATGGATAAAGATGAGTTAGAAGGCATCTTTCGAATTAAATATGTCCCACGAACCGGAACAATTCAGGAAAGTCTTCGATCTTGGATTGATAATTACAGAAAAGCAAAGAATCAAGATCCACTCGTATATGTTCTTCCTGACGCTGGAAATTATATTGATGTGAAGAATAGGTAATCAGATTAATCCTTTCCTTCCTTTCTCTCTTTATTTCTTTTTCCATTTTCTTTTCTTTTCAACCCTTTTTTAAAAGCTTTAAAGCTTCTATAGGTAGTTTTTTTCTCAATAAAACGTTTGTTATTACTGTTCAAATTGTGTCCACAATATAGCTACATAAAATTAATCTGACGACACTATCTATATAAAATCCTTGATATGTATAACTTACAAATCAAGAAATAGTTATAAATTAGTTATTCTTGCTGTATAAGACCATTAATTAAAAGAATTTGTGAAGTGAGACAGCTCATGAAATTAAGTTCTTCCCAAGAAAAAATAATCAAACAATTTATACCGAAACACCAAGGATCAAGTGCTATTTGGTGGGTTTTACAGCGCATATCAGGGTTTTTTGTTTTCTTATTTGTTTTCCTTCATATGGTTGTAAACCACTACTTAACCTTACTGATGGACACAGGAACTGAATCAGCGTTAGATAAAGGTATCGCGTCTTTTGAAGCAGTTCAATGGAAAATGAGTTTCCCTATTTATTTCTGGGTTTCTATACTATTTGTAGTTTTTCTAATGATCCATATGTTAAATGGTGCGCGCATGGTGTTACTTGATATCGTAACGGGTCATTCATTTCGAAAATTATTCGGCCTCCTCCTCCTCCTTCTCGGAGTAATAATAATAGTTTATGCATTAATTCTCAATTCAACAGTACTTTCATTAGGGTGATGAATATGGTAGAACGCGAAGTAATTGTAAGTCAATCACAAACAGACAGTGCTAGTAAAGGTACCAATTTTCTTTCCTGGTTTAAACCTTTTTCTCGTGGCATTGGGATGTATGCTTGGTTATTTCAACGAATAACTGGTATTTTCCTAGTGATGTATGTTTTTCTGCATCTTGGAATAATTGGGACAATGCTGTTAGACGAATTCTTAGGTTTTACAACTCCTGGTCTTCTCTATAATAGTATTACATCAGCAATGAGTTCCTCTTTTGTTGAAGGAATGGGTTATCCAAAACCTATTGAACATGCGTTATCTTTTGCGTTTTTTATTGACGCAGGTTTACTAGCAGGTCTTGTATATCATGGTTACAATGGAATCCGAGTAGTTCTATTTGATTTAGGCATTGGAATTCGTAAACAAAAGACAATCTTTTGGATATTATTTGTACTCGGAGTAATTTCATGGATATTAGCTGTGTGGCTAATTCTAAATGTTGATGCAATTGTAACTGGAGTGTGAAAAGAAAAATGATTCGTAGACATTCAGTTATAGTAGTAGGATCTGGTTTAGCTGGGATGCGCGCAGCTATTGCTGCAAAAGAAAGCGGAGTAGATGTAGCAGTAGTCTCTATTTGTATGCCTGTTAGAAGCCATTCTGTCGCTGCACAAGGTGGAATTAACGCTCCACTTGGGAATAATCCAGAATCAAAAGAAGATTCTGTTGAAAGACACGCTTTTGATACAGTGAAAGGTTCTGATTATTTAGCTGATCAACCTGCAGTTATAAAAATGATTGGATTAGCAAAGGAAACTATATATGAATTAGAACATTGGGGTTGTCCCTTTTCTAGATTTGAAGATGGCCGAATAGGTCAAAGACCCTTTGGTGGCGCTGGATATCCCCGAACTTGTTTCGCCGCTGATCGTACAGGTCACTCTGTTTTACATGTAGCTTGGGAAAGATCAGTAAAACTTGGTGTACCTATATATGATGACCGCTTAGTAGTAAAGCTAGCCGTGAAAGATAAGAAAGTCCAAGGCATCATCGTTCTTAATTTCGTAACTGGTGAACTAGAAATGTGGGAATGTGATGCAGTAATTTTTGCTATTGGAGGCGCTGGCCAGATATATGGTGCCACTTCCAATGCTCTTAATTGTACTGGTTTTGGGATAGCGGTTGCAGCTTGGGCTGGTATAGCTATGAAGGATATGGAGTTTATTCAATTTCATCCGACAACCCTATTTGGCAATAATGTCCTAATCAGTGAGGCAGCTCGAGGAGAAGGCGGATATCTCAGAAATAATAAAGGAGAACGCTTTATGGAAAAATACGCTCCAGATAAGATGGAACTCGCCCCTAGAGATATTGTATCCCGCTCAATCTATCAAGAAGTTCTTGAAGGAAGAGGGTATGGGACAAAAGAGAATGGATATGTTCATCTTGATTTAACACATTTACCAGAAACTCAAATTCTTGAACGGCTTCCACAAATCCGTGAACTTGCTCTACGTTTCTCTGGCCAAGATATGGTGAAGGATCCTATTCCTGTCCAACCTGGATTCCATTACTTAATGGGAGGAATTCATGTAGATGAAACTTGCGCAAGCCCTGAGGTAGAAGGATTTTTTGCTGCAGGCGAATGTGCGTGTATTTCAGTTCATGGTGCAAATCGTCTTGGTGGAAATTCGCTACTTGGATGTGCCGTTTTTGGTAAAGTTGCTGGATTAGAGGCAGCAAAGTATATCCATAATGTTACACCATCACCTGATGCCAGGTATGTCATTTTCGACGCTTATAAAAAGCAACAAGACGAAATTGATTATTGGTACAGTGGTGAAGGTAAAAACGATCCATTTAAAATAATGGAAGAAATGAGAATTATAATGAAGCTAAAAGTCTTCGTATATCGTGAAGAAGAACAGCTTAAAGAAGCTCTCGCTAAAATTAAAGAACTAAAAAAGAGGTTCAATGAAGGAATATATCTTAAATCCAAAGTAAGGCAATATAATCGGGAATTAGAATGGGTATTCGCCCTTAAAGGTATGCTTGATCAATCCGAAGCAATTTGCATGGGAGCTTTAGCTCGAAAAGAATGTCGTGGTAGTCATTGGCGACTTGATCATCTAAAAAGAGATGATGATAACTTCTTGAAACATTCATTGGTAAATTTCATAGATGGTGAAGCAAAATTGAGTTACCAAGATGTTAAAATCACGAAATGGCAACCAGAGGAAAGGAAGTATTGAGGTGAGATAATGAGTATTCAGACAAAAGAAACAAAGATGATTACTTTCAAAATCAAACGTTTCAATCCCATTGTAGATGATAAACCGTACTGGGACGAATTTGAATTAGAATGTGATGGCGGAACTACAGTTTTGATAGCTATTCAGGAAATTATAGCAAAACACGATGGTTCAATTGCTATGAGATACAATTGCCGTGCAGGTGTTTGTGGTTCTTGTGCTGTTCTTGTAAACAATAAATATATGCTTGCGTGTGAAACATTGGTACTAGAGCTTAACAAGAAGGTATTAAAACTAGAACCATTACCATTTTACCCTGTCATCAAGGACTTGGTTGTTGATATGAATCCGTTCTATGAAAAATTACTAGCTATTGATCCATACCTTATCAGAGATCATTCTAAAGATCCTGAAGACGAAATTCTACAAAGTCCTGAAGAATTCAAAATCATTGAAGAATCGACAATATGTATCTTGTGTGGAGCTTGTCATTCATCCTGCGTCTCTGTTTGGACTGATGGAAATTATTTGGGGCCTGGAGCTTTATTGAAAGCTTTCCGTTTTGCCAATGACACTAGGGATGAAGTACAAAGAGACAGGATTGCGAGAGTAACAGCTGAGGATGGCGTGTTTAGATGCCATACTGCATTTAATTGTGTTGAAGCTTGTCCAAAGAAGCTGAATCCAACTGAGGCTATTCAAAGCTTAAAACGCCAATCAGTAAAGCAAACACTTAAATTTTGGTCTCAAGAATAATATAGGATGTGAATATTGTGACTGAAGTATTTGACAATACAATAATAGAAGATACTGCTGTTAAATTACTCAAATTTGCTGCAACAAAACTACCAAATGATGTGGCTGAAGCAATAAAAAAAATGTATGAGCAAGAAACGAAACCACCAAGTAAAGCTGCTTTGAAAACGATAGTAGATAATTTTGGGATAGCTGAAGAAACAAGTACTCCTATGTGCCAAGATACTGGTATACATATCTATTATGTGAACATTGGTGAAAATTTTCCCAAAATAAAAGGAATAGAGGAAACTCTCCGAAAAGCTTCTGCTAGGGCAACAAAAGAAGTTCCATTAAGGCCCAATGCTGTCAATCCGATTGTTGGAGGAAATTCCGGTGATAATACAGGCAATCATATTCCTTATATTAACTATGACTTCATTCCAGGAGCAGATTATTTAGAAATCACCGCTTTCCCTAAAGGAGGTGGTTCAGAAAATATGTGCGCTCTAGCTATGCTAAAACCTGGACAAGGAATTAATGGAGTTAAAAAATTTGTCATAGATACTATTATTAATGCTGGAGGCCAACCATGTCCTCCTGTTGTTGTAGGTGTAGGCATTGGTGGTGGCGCAGATATTGCTCTGAAATTAGGTAAAAAACAGCTATTACGACCTCTAGGTCAGAGACACTCTGATCCTGAAATAGCTAAGCTTGAAGAAGATCTTCTGAAAGCAATAAATATGACTGGTTTCGGTTCAATGGGATTGGGTGGTGATGTATCAACTGCCTTAGATGTTAAAATCGAATTTGCCCACCGTCATCCAGCATCTCTCCCTGCTGCTGTAGCAATCCAATGTTGGGCTGCAAGAAGATCAACTGCTCGTATATATCCTGATAAACGAGTAGAGTTCTTAACTCATAAGGAGGATTAATCATGGCAGAATATCATTTTAGTACCCCAATTTCCAAAGAAGATGTACAAAAACTCAAGATCGGGGATGTAATTTACATCTCTGGAATTGTGTTTACAGCTCGTGATGAGGCTCACGAACGTGCTTTAGAGTTGGCTAAGAAAGGCGAAAAAATGCCAATAGATTTTGAAGGTTTAGCAGTTTATCATTGTGGACCAGTAGTTAGAAAAGTTGGTGATCAGTGGGAAATTGTAGCTGCTGGCCCAACAACATCAACACGTATGGATATTTTTGAGGATGAATTCATTAAAACTTTCAACGTGAATGTAGTTATCGGAAAAGGAGGCATGGGAGAAAGAACTGCTAAAGCAATGAAAGAATACAAGGCTGTATACACCGCGTTTGTTGGTGGTGCTGCTGTTGTGGCAGCAAAAGGTATTAAACGTGTTAAAGAAGTACATTGGCTTGATCTTGGAACTCCTGAGTGTTTATGGGTACTCGAAGTTGATAAATTTGGGCCATTAATTGTTGGTATCGACTCGAATGGTGATAGTCTTTTCCAAGATGTTGCCGACCAAGCACAAGCAAACTTGGGTAAAATAGGTGAATTTTTAGGAATTAAATTCTAAAAATTCTCTCTACTAATCTTTTTTTATAAAAATAATTAAAATTAAATTTATTATTACTTATTTGATGGAGGTTCATAAAATACGTCTTCTCGAATATGAAGCAAAGGAAGTTTTCAGTGAATTTGATATTCCCCTTGCCAAACGTCTTGTGATAGTTAAAGGAGATAATATCAAAGAAAAATTAAAGCAATTTAATTTTCCTGCAATTATTAAATCCCAAATAGCAATTGGTAGTAGAAAAAAAGCTGGTCTTATTAAAATCGCACAAACAAATGAGGAAGCTCTTTCTTTATGCGAAGAGTACTTTAGTCGGAAAGTTGGTAATTATGAAGTAGAAGCAATTTTAGTTGAAGGATTAGCAGATATTAAGCATGAATACTACTGTTCCATTGCATTAGATACGTCAGGAAGACGTTTCGTTCTTATTGCAAGCGCTGAAGGGGGGATTGATATAGAAGAAGTTGCAGCTACTAAACCTGAAGCCATTATTAAGCAGAATATTTCTCTCTTAGAAGGGTTAAATGAAGATACTGCTAGGAGTGTAGCTTTGCGATTGGGACTTCAAGATGAACTAGCAGATTCTGCAACAGATTTATTTCTTAACCTTTGGCGTATTGCCAAGGAGAAAGAAGCTCAGCTTGTAGAGATCAACCCTCTAGTGCTTACTCCTGAAGGTTTAGTCGCGGTTGATGGTAAAATGATGCTTGATGATAATGCAGTTTTTCGACAACAAACGGTTCAGGAATTACAAGAACGTAAATTAAGTGATTTAGAAAAAACTGCTCAAAGAGTAGGGTTTTCATTCGTTGAACTCGATGGTGAAATCGGTATTTTAGCCAATGGTGCAGGTTTAACAATGGCTCTACTTGATGTTTTAGCTCAACACGGCTTAGCAGGAATGAACTTCTTAGATGTTGGAGGAGGCGCAAGTAAAGAACGAGTTTATGAAGCTTTAAAA
>JBHLKP010000224.1:0-6405 GCA_048886525.1 Candidatus Hodarchaeota archaeon
ATACTCAAATTTAATTCTTCAGCCATCTTTTTAACTGAACAACCAATATCTTCATCATTTATTGGACAATTGACTAATAAATATTGCAGAATTTTTAAACGGGTGGGAGAAAAGTAGTTAATCACTTCTTGACTCATTATATTCTCACCTTATCATTGTTATTATACTGGATTTTCCCTGTGATTTAATTTGGCCCATTAGTTAGTATAACAATATTTCACTTGATTTTATATTGAAATAATGAATTCACAGGTTCTAGAGCCTCTTAGAATTGTATCTTTGGCAATTACAGATATACTTCTATCTAAAATGTTTTCAAAATTTTCTATTAACCAATTTGGAGAACACTGGCAAATTATTGGAGAATCTATTAAACCAGATACGACAAGCGGACATTTACATTTGGAATAAGAAACTGTTAATGTTGTATCATCAAATCTCTTGTAGACTTCTTCATTCATATGTTGGTTCATAGTTATAATGAAATCATCTAGATTTTTGGTTTTATTCCAAGTTTCTTTGAATAAATCACCTGAATGAACTTGAGCACACGCATGACCAGTCATTTCCAATATTTTAGGCCAAGTACCATCATCATATTTTTCAATTCCCTTGATAAGACCTGAGAACCATTCCTTCAAGAAAATATAGAAATTATCGTCCGAATAGAGGGATAGATTTTTCTCTATCATTGTAGAGACCATTCAATACTCACTTCCATTATTAATAGTAAATTGTACTAATTTAGAGGAAGGTTTGTTCACGACAAACACATGGAAGTGTTAGGCAATCTGGTAAGATTGGAGTCGCAGCAGTGATATCTATGTCATTAGAAGTTAATTTACCACTTAAAGCTTTAGCTAGAAGCTCCAAGAACTGATCTGTTGTCTCTGTACCATATTTTATAAGATGCGAGAACAATTCTATTTCTATTTTGCGTAATTCATTAGCAATGTCACAAACAGAGTAACAACCACTCTCTATCTGAGTTCGCGTCATTCTTAGCTGATTTATTACATTAGTTGAAGATAAACCGTTTTTACCATATAAATCTCCAGCCGTAGACGCCAGAACAGCCCATTTCCAGCCAAAATTAGAAAGCATAGCTTCTAATTCATCCTTAGTTTTATTAAATTCGTCCTGATTAATGGAACTTATTTTCATTGATTGCTCAATCATCGGTATCCTTACATCCTACTATGTAATTATTTTGTAGAGGATAGTAGAAAACAAACTTTTATAAATTTTTTCATTTTTATATTTTTAATTATTTTTTACTATATTAATCCTAATTTTAAAAAGAGTTAATATTTGAGGTTCAGAGTAAATTAATTAATATATAATGGGATTTAATTGTCAATTCTATAAGGAAAGAATTTCTATTAATCTAATTGAACAACAGAATTAATTAAAGTTGAGAAGAGTTGATAAATAATCAATTAATATTAGAATAGGAAAAAAAGAAAAAAACGATGATTATAGAATAAAAAAATCATCGTGTTATTACTTACGCTTCTTTAAAAGAGAACTCATAGCTATCAAGGTAGTTGCAGAAAAAATAAGACTAAATCCAGGAATTGCTCCTTCAGTCCGAGCTTCTGTTCCAAGATAATACGCGGAATATGCTGGGTCATGAACAATCCCTTCACCATTCCAAGTAGGATAGCTTGTAATAACTAAATTCTCTCTAAAAATCCAGGATACCCCTGAAGTGTGCGTATCAGCAGACCATTGAGTAAGAGCTACCGCGATTCGCTTAGAGATCGGTGATGAATATGGATTTCGTTTTGTTTCATTCGTTGGTTGACCAGAAAATCCTTCTGCAGTTATAAGATTCATAATTGTGGTACCAGAATTATAAAGAGTACTTGGATCATTCTGTAGGTAATATTCTTCTTTATTTCCACCAAAATTTTGAGAAAATAGATCTTGGCCTGCAACAGATATATCAAATTGAGATTCTGGTCGTGCGAATGAACCTGACGCATCTTGAGCTGTCTGAGTCATAGAGAGGTAATAGTCACGACGATATGTAGCCATACTCATTTCTTGTGAATTCATCGTATTTTTTAATTGTAAGTCACTGATTGCTGTTTGTTTGTATGTGCTTTCTAAGAGTGCTTCTCCATCGGTGGGATTAATTGTCAGTGAATAGCCATATGTGATATCAGTATTATCTTTGACAATTCTCACCGCTGATTCATTTCTTGCCCACCAAGTTATAGGCATATCCTTATATGTAGTCTCCCATGAGAATATTGCCTTGCCATCTTCCTCTACTGGTTCATTCCAAGTAAGACTAACATCAGAAGGCCCTAAACCAGGTTTACGCGGATCATAACCCCAAGTTTCATCAATAACCTTGTCGATGGTCCGAGTGATTGATGATTCATTATCTGCAATAACCCAATCCCCAAGAGAGGTGTATAATTTTGCATCTGCAACAGAATTCCCGTAATAACTCCCTTCTAAATGTGCACCTTCAGGAAAACCAATAGCCATTATTGCATCTGGAGTAGCGATGTATGATTCATTTAGATATGCTGTTAGCAGATCATTACCATCTATATCCTTGTAACCTATCACTCTTCCTGGATTGAAATTTCCCCATACTGCCAAGTTAGTTGATTGATCTGTTGAAGCTTTTGTTAATAAAACTTGAACCATGCTTTGAATAGCTCCTTGGCCGTACAATGTTCCATCTTCTTCTTCATAGTGATCCCAACTCCCTGCTAATACAAATCGTAAAGATTGAAGTCTAGCAGGACGAATAGCTTCAGGAACAGCACTACCATTTGCAGTAAAAGTTACATCACGTGTGATATTGGTGGATAGACTTCCTTCTAGTGTAAAACCAGCAGAATATTCATATTCAATATTACCAGAAACTAGTGCAAAGTAGTCAAACCAATAGTTAGTACCATCTTTCACTGAAACATGTTGTCCATAAAGATTCTCGGTCCAAGTGCCTGTAAAATTATATTGTCCTGAAAGTGAAGCTTTTACTGAACTCTCTTCAGAGACATCAACTTGAGTCAACTTAGTTTGAATCCGAACTAAAGAGTACACTGGGATTAAAACTTCCTCAAATATTAATTCATCGTTACTTGAGTAATACTTGATATAGTAAATCTTTGCTTGCATTGTATCATGAACTGTACCTAACCAATCTTTCATTGGAATAGTATTTGTACTAATCTCTAATAATTCAGTATAGGCGGTACTCCAAAGAAGAGTCAATCCTTGATATTTCGCTAAACCCCACAAAGATTGTCCTCCAGGAGCCCAAGGGTTCACCTTGTTAATGCCATTGTACCTAAACCAAGCACCCCATAAACCTGTTCCATTGCTTAGATAACCATCCACTTGCAATCCACGCCAATTTTGAGGTACCCAACCCATTTGTTGCCAGGTTGAGTTCGGGGCTTCTTTAGATTGATTGATCAAACGAACCCAATAAATATCTACAATTTCTAATCCTGTACGTATCGGAACATCAATTGTAAAAGTTCGCGTCTTTGTATCTGATTCTGTTTCAGAAAATGAATTAGAATATGATACAGACTTGGTAAAATTTCTTGTTTGCAACCCATATTCATAATCAAAGCCATAAAAATTCCCTGATGTCTGAGATATCACAGGTCTTAATGGTTGAGAAAAGAAAGATATTGCAAATAAGAATGTAAAAAATAAAAATAGATTACGTTTCATACTACATCTTTCCAAATAATCTTTCCTATTATTGATTTAATCTAGCAGATTAAGATTCTAATAAGAACTTAAATCCACAAATTGATCTAAAATATTGATTAGAGGGGGTGGTTTATAAGAGAATTCTTATAGAATTATTGAGAATTGAAATTCAAATATCCTTGAAATCTGCTAGATCAGGGGTTAGAAAAAAAAATAGGAAAAATTAGCAACCTTTGGTAGAAAATTATATTCTACCAAAAATTGTTATCATACAGGAGCAGCATTCAACCAATGATATATTATTAAAGATGTTTAATAAACGTAATGTTGTACTTTTTAATTATAATTAAATTTATTTACCTGCCGCCTTAGCTGTACGATGGACTGCTTCATGGCTTTTACGTGCGACATTGCTCATCTGTGTGACGACATCAGCGAATTTCTTGCCTTCAGCAGCAGACATCCACTCAATGATAAAACGTTCGTCAGCAATACCTTGTTTTTTCATCCAGCGTCGAATTTTCTTCTCCCGTTTAATCGCAAAATCGTTTCCAGAAATATAGTGACAATCTTGTGGGTGACAACCCGTTAACATAACCGCACCAGCACCATGTTCAAAAGCTCGTTTAATGAAATCAATATCAATACGACCAGAGCACATCACTCGGACAACCCTGGTATTTGTGGGATATTGAATTCGACTAGTGCCAGCAAGATCGGCACCACCGTAACTACACCAGTTACATGCGAATATCATCACCTTCTCTGACGCGTTATCTCGTAGTGCAATATCTACTTGTTTTAAAATCATAGCATCCGTAAAATTGGTCATTGTGATCGCGTCTTGCGGACAGTCGGCTGCACATGTACCACATCCTTTACATAAAACAGGGATAACATGCGCGGGAGTTTTCTTCTCCTTATCAACTGTGATTGCATTATAAGGACATCGTGTAGCGCAAATACCACAAGAATTACATAAGGCTGGGTTAACTGATGCATATAATGGTTCTACAGAGAATTCTCCTTTTGTGAGAACTCTTGTAACACGACCAGCAGCAGCGCTTGCTTGAGTGACTGCCTCTCGTATGTCTTTTGGCGATTCTGCACCTCCAGCAATAAACACTCCATCAGTTGGAGTGTCAACTGGACGTAATTTCGGATGTGATTCTATATAGAATCCTTTTGGATCCCTACCGACTGGAAAAGGTATTGGGTCAGGTGAACCTTCAGCTCCAACAGAAAGGACTACCATGTCATATGCTTTATTGAGTAGCTCTCCAGACTGAGTATCTTCAACAGAGACAAGAAGTTGCTTATCTTCACCAAACTCTTGAATCTGAGAGGGACGTCCACGAATATATTTTATACCTTCCTCTCTCGAACGAGTGTAAAGCTCTTCAAAACCTTTACCAAAGGCTCGAATGTCCATATAATAAATAGTTACATTTACTTCAGGCCAATGTTCCTTGATCAATAATGTATCTTTTATACTTTCCATACAACAGAAGTTAGAACAGTAGGGATTGTATCTTACGTCTCTAGATCCAACACAGTTTATAAAAGCAACACTTTTTGGCCGTTTGAGATCGCTCGGTCGGACAAGATCTCCAGAAGTAGGCCCAGCAGCATTAATCAAGCGTTCGAACTCAAAAGTTGTAACAACATTAGAGTAGTCCCCCCATCCATATTCGGGGATCTTTGAAGCATCAAAAATTTGGAAACCTACCGAAACGATTATGGTTCCAACCTTATATTTATATTCCTTCTCTGTATCTTCATATATAATAGCTTCTTTGTCACATTTAGTAGTACATTTTCCACAGGCTAACGGAGATAAACCAAGACAATTCTTGGTATCAATAATATAGCTAGCTGGAACAGCTTGAGGATAAGGAATATATATTGCTTTTCTCCATCCTAAATTTCCAGAATATTCATCAATAACATTTACTGGACAAATTTCTACACAATCATCACAAGCTGTGCAGAGATCTTCATCTACATAACGAGGTTGTTTTTTGACTGTAACTTCAAAATTTCCTACATAACCTTCGATTTTCGTTACCTCAGCATTAGCTATTAAATCTATATTGTCATGGTTACCTACATCAGCCATTTTGGGACCAAGAATACAGATTGAGCAGTCCATAGTAGGGAAAGTTTTATCGATTAAGGCCATTTTACCCCCAATAGTTGGACTTTTTTCCACCATGACAACATGATAATCATCAGCAAGATCTAATGCTGCTTGAATCCCTGCAACACCTCCTCCAATAATAAGAACTCGTTTTTCAACAGGAACTACAATTTCCTCTACAGGCTGAAGCATGGCAGCTTTAGCAACAGCCATTTCTGTTAATTCTTTAGCTTTGAGAGTAGCTTCTTCTTTTTCATGCAGATGAACCCAGGAGCATTGCTCTCTTATATTAGCTACTTCAACTACTTCAGGATTCATTCCCACACGTTTCATTAGCTTCTTCCATGTTGGTCCATGCAATCTCGGTGAACATGCAGCTACGACTACTTTTTCTATTCCCTGCTCCTTTATGGCTTGTTCAATTTCAACTTGCCCTGGATCAGAACAAGTATATGTATTTACTTGTACAAGCTCTACATTAGGCATGTTTTCAATGTCTTTAGCAATTTCATCTATATCCACACTCCCAGCGATGTTTTTTCCACATTTGCAAAGAAAAACGCCCACTTTTG
>JBHLKP010000225.1:0-6255 GCA_048886525.1 Candidatus Hodarchaeota archaeon
TATGATCTACCTTTAGTCTTAAGTTTCCATCCAATTGCCCTCTATATAGCTTTTATACCAATTTTTTTAGGATTTTTAACTACAATTTTCTCTTCTTCTTATCAGAAAGACCAAATTGGTAGGCATTATTTCTTTAGTTTGATTTTCATCACCTCTATGGTTCTACTTGTCTTATCAGAGAATCTAATTTGGATTTTTGTTTTTATGGAACTAACAACTATTTCTTCTGCTATTTTAGTTAGTTTTGGAAAACGGCCAGAAGCTAAGGAAGCAACAATGAAATACCTCATCATTACAATGTTTACAGCAGTATTTACGATCTTAGGAATATTTATTATTTATACTATTACTGGAACGTTAGTTTTAAGCGAAATCAACTGGAATCAAACAACTTCATTATTCGAAATGAAAGTAGCAGTTAGTTTAATCTTTATTGGTTTTTCAACGAAAGCTGCAGCTTTCCCATTTCACTTTTGGCTTCCAGACGCTCATTCAGAAGCTCCTGTTACAACAAGTGTTCTATTATCAGCTGGAAAAATAGTTGTTGCCGAATATACGGTATTTATTACTCTTTATAAAATCCTTAACTCAATGACTATTACACTCTCTCCTTCAAGCTTTTTAGAAATTGGGTACATTTTTGCTTGTGTTGGAATATTAACAATGGTAATTGGTAACATTATGGCTCTAGCACAAAATGATCTCAAACGTATGCTCGCATATTGTAATGTTTCGCAAATTGGTTATATTTTAATCGGTTTTTCATTAGGGACAGCATTTGGGATAGCAGCTGCATTATACCACATTCTTACTCATTCAGCTGCTAAAGGTTTGCTTTTTTTAGGTGCAGGAAGTGTAGAATATTCAACTGGTGCTCGTGATATTGATAAATTAGGTTCTATTGCGGCAGCAATGCCATTTACAACCATAGCAATGGTTGTTGGTAGCCTTAGTATTTCAGGCATTCCTCCTTTTGGAGGTTATACCAGTAAACGACTTCTTTATGAAGCTTTTTTTGAAGCTAATCATCCTGAATTTGCAATTGTTGCAATTCTAGTTTCTGCTCTCACGTTAGTACTATTCCTAAAGTTGTTAAGCTCAGTTTTCTTTGGAATCAATCCAAATTTAAACCTTCCTCCCTTTGATGAGATACATGAGTCACCAAAATCCATGGTGATCCCTATGATTATTCTTTCTGTTGGTTGTCTTATTGTAGGTGTTATTCCTGATTTTATAATCAATATTTTTGTTAGTCCTGGCATATCTTTATTTTTACCTGGGGAGGAACTAGTTATCAGCGCTTGGCCTAATATTCTTATCCAAGAGACTACTTCTGGAGTTTATTCCCCAATTTCAGCTGCAATTTTAATATTTATAGGATTAATATTTGGTTTATTCTTATATAGGATTTCAGGTCGAAAACCGACCATAAAGGAATATCCTAGTTATGAAACCATAACAAAATCTCCATCTACGAATCTGCCCTTTACAGGGGGATTTTATGACCCTCCATATCTGTCTCTGAGAAAGATCTATGTACCACACACCCCATTCGAATATGCTTCTAAGCCAATATTAGATTTTTTTAAAAACCTTCATACAGGAAGGTTAACTTCATATCTTTGGTATATTACAGCTGGAGCAATCATTATTCTTTCAATTATAATTCTTATTGCATGAAGTGATTCAGAATTGAATGATATTATTGATAATTTAGTCAAAGAGATCAAAATAGAACATAAGCCAGAATATATTAATCATTGGAAGATTCAATCTTATCAATATGCAATAGAAATAGAATCTTCTGGGATAACACATATTTCCTCATTTCTAGTCGAAAAAAAAAGGGCTAGAATACTTACCATTAATGCTTCTAGAATTCAATTTAATAAAATTGAGTTAATGTATATTTTCTCTTTAGAATCTATACACAAAAATCTTTTGATAGTTTTAAGGTCGTGGATTTCAGCAGTTAATTCCGAGATTCAGTCAATTACTCCTATCATTCCAGCAGCGAACTTTTTTGAGCGGGAAATTAGCGAAATGGTAGGAGTGCAATTCATTGGTCATCCTACACCTTATAGATTAATTCTCCCTTATGAATGGCCTAAAACCACCTAAGTTGATAAAAATGAAAGATAAACAGGATCAAAAATCAATAAAAATTCCATACCCAGTATATAAAAGGAATTTAACAATCCCAATTGGTCCTTTTCATCCAGCTTTAATCGAACCTACTTTCTTGACTCTCGAAGTTGACGGGGAAAAAATATTAGATGCTACTATTAAAGTTGGATTTTGCCATCGTAGTATCCAATTCATTATGGAAAAAAGAAATTATAATCGCAATATTTTCTTAGCTGAAAGAGTTTGTGGAATTTGTAGTAATCATCATACAATTACATATACTGGTTGTATTGAAAGAATCTTGGGAGTTGAATCCGAGATCCCAGATCGTGCTCGGTATATTAGGACTATTATGGCTGAATTAGAACGATTACACTCACATTTATTATGGATTGGTGTTGCAGCTGATTTAATAGGTTTTGAAACACTTTTTATGCATTCCTGGCGGGATCGTGAGATTGTAATGGATTTATTAGAATTAATTTCTGGTAATAGAGTAAATTATGGAATGCAAAAGATTGGTGGAGTTAGGCGTAATATCCCAAATGAATTAATTCCGAAAATTCGAAGTACTACAAAAACTGTTAGAAAGGTTGTTGAGAATCTAGCATCTCAGGCTTTATCAGATAGAATATTAGAAGGTCGAGTTAAAGACATTGGTGTCATTACTGCCTCAGAAGCTCATAAACTTGGCGTTGTAGGACCAGTAGCACGAGCTTCTGGACTTGAAATTGATTCACGAAGAGATAGCCCTACATTAGCTTATGATGAACTACATTGGGATGTTTGTATTCAAAATGAAGGGGATACGTTAGCACGATTGGTCGTTCGCGTGCACGAACTCCTTGAAAGCATTTCTATCATAGATCAATGTCTAGATTTGCTTGGAGATGATTCAAGCAATGAAATATGTATTGAAAATATCCCATCTATAGAAAGTGGTTGCGAAGCTATTTTTAAATCTGAAGCTCCACGTGGAGAACTATTATATCATATTATTACTAATCAAACAGTTTATCCTGAAAGAGTAAGAATTAGAACTCCTTCTTTAATAAATAATTCAGCCCTTCCTTCATTGCTACAGGGGTATAGTATTGCTGATGCACCAATAATTTTTGGAAGTATTGATCCGTGCTTTTCCTGCACCGACCGACTGATAGTAATTAAAGATATTCGGAAAAATAAGATAAAAAAATTAACTTTTAGCGAACTTAATAGAAAACAAAGGTAAAATAAAGAAGGTCCTTTCCTTGAATGAACTAATAGAACTACTTGTGGATGTTTTTTATTTAATTTTCGACATATTGGTCTTTCCTGGTTTATTGGGAGCTATTTTCTTTGGAGGAATTATGTCCTGGTTCAATAGAAAAGTTATTGCACGATTTCAATCCCGTCGTGGCCCTCCTTTCTCACAATCGTGGAGTGATCTTCTAAAGCTTTTTGCTAAAGAACAAATTGTTCCTGTAACAGCAAATCGTTTTTATTTCTATTTAGGACCTTTGATCGCCTTAACTGGAGCTTTTATGATTTGTCTTCTGTTCCCTATTAGAATTTTAGGTGAATCGTTCTTAAGTGGCTTAGGAGAATTGTTAGAATATGGTGATCTTGTACTTGTAATAACATTCTTGTTATTCCCAGCTATTGGATTAATTATAGGCGGTACAGCTTCAGGAAATCCGTTTGCTTCCATTGGTGCAAGTCGTGAGGGGTCATTGATCATTGCTGTTGAACTTCCTTTAGCAATTGCGCTATTAACACCTAGTTTATCTCTTATACAAGAGGGGGTGGTTGGAGCTTTCAATTTTTCTACTATTGAGGAGGTCCAAACTCTTTCAAATTGGTTTATATTTCGATTTCCCTTTGCAGCGGTAGCAATTTTATTATGTTTAATAGTAAAGCTAGGTGTCAGGCCATTCGATATGGTTGAAGCTCGTCAAGAAATTATTGATGGTCCACTTACAGAATACAGTGGAACACTCTTAGGCCTAGTCATGATTACGAAATATATCATGTGGTTTGCTCTATCTGGAATTTTAACTCTCGTATTTTTAGGTGGAGGTGGCGGTCTTCCAGCTCCATTAAATGTTATTATATTTCTTATAAAGAGCTTTGGTGTTGTCTTTATCATTAGCTTTATTGAAGCTATTAGTGCAAGATTCCGGATAGATCAAGCTTTTAAAACAATTCTTTCAAGCGTAGTTATTCTCGCTCTTGTTGATCCAGTTATAATATTACTTACTTCAGCAGTTTAATTGAAGTCATAAATATTGGAGAAAAATGAATGCCAAATATTAAAACGGTAGTAGAAGTTTTTAAAGCATTTTTAAATCCAAGTACTACCAAATTCCCAGATGGTTCCCCTGATCATTTACCCGAAGGATTCAAAGGTAAAATTCAGTTAAACCAAGACACTTGTATAGGATGTGGCGCATGTTTACAGGTTTGTCCTTCATTTAGTTATACACATCTCCAAGAAAAGGATAAGAAATTGATATTTTATGATCCAACATTCTGCATTTTTTGTGAAGAATGTGTTAAGAATTGTCCAACTGAATCACTGGTTCTAACTAAGATTTACGATATGAGTTCTTCGATTTCTAAAGATACTTCTGAATTATTCATAGAACTTGATATGCAGTTATGTACAGAATGTAAAGAACCAATTACCACACTAAAACATCTGGATTGGATAAAACAGAAACTAATAGAAGCTTTGATCCCCGATGATTCCCGAAAGAAATTAATTCTCAATGAATTCGCCATTGCTCGTTATTATTGCCCAAAATGTCGTAAGATTAAAGCAAAAGAATTAAACCTACATACAAAGAAGTTATTTTAGGTGAAAATAATGTCATTTTTAGAATTTAACCTATTTATGGCAGTTATTATTGGTATTCCAATAGTTTTAGCTTATCAAGCAAAGCGACCAACAAATAGTCTATATTGGTTAATCCTCTCCTTATTACTCTCAAATTTTTATTTAAGTATCGAAATCACGGACACAAATTTAATTATCAGTCCTCATGTGGTATCAAACATATTAACAGTTTTTTCAATCCTTATCTCCTCTTCTATTTTATTGCTAGCAATCCATAAAACTACCAATGAACCAACAAAAAAGATTTATTCCTCGATGATAGTATATGAAATCTTTTTAATAGTTCTTGGATCTGGTTATTTTGTTGTTATTAGTGTTTTGCCTACGATCATAACTTCACCAATAGAAGTCTCTGTACTGGCATTAGGTATAATGGTTCTTATTCTTGGTTTTTCTTTGGTAATTACGGAGAATAATCTTTTTAAAACGGGAATTGGTTTACTAGCCATTCAAAATGGCGCTCATATTGTGATAAATTCACTTGTACAAGTTCCTACAGGGGTATCTTTTCTACTAAATGTATTGCAGATTTTCATAGCAATTATCTTTGTTTATGTCATAAACAAGCAATTCAACGAAACTGGATCTGTTCTAGTACAAGATTATGCCACTTTGCGACATTGAGGTGAGATTTGATGCTTTTAGATATAAAAGAAAATGGGATTCTGAAAGGACTAATTTCCTGGGCTAGAAAAAAATCTCCATGGGTATATCACATGCCGTGTGGAGGTTGTAATGGATGCGATATTGAAGTAGCTGCATGTATAACTCCACGATACGATATTGAACGTTTTGGAATGAAGTTAATGAATAATCCTCGTCATAGTGACATTCTATTAGTAACTGGAACCGTTCCTGCTCAATTAAAAGAATCTTTTATAAGAGTTGTCAGTCAAGTCCCCGAACCTAAAGTAGTTGTAGCCATTGGTACATGTGCATGCAGTGGAGGTATTTTCGCGAAAGATGGGTATTCTGTTCGAGCTCCTGTTGCTGATCTAGTAGAAACTGATATTAAAGTTCCAGGTTGCCCACCAAAACCAGAATCAATAATTGCTGGTGCTGTGAAGGCTTTATCAATTTTAGGGCAAAAAAAATTTTAAACTCTCTCACCCCTTTATTTGAGCAAATCATTTCAATTAGTTCATATCTACTGGTGGAGCTTTTTGTATGAAACCCAATTCCATTAATGATTTAGTTTGACTTCTCGCTCGTTTAATAAGACTAACAGCTCGTTCATATGCTTCTTGTCG
>JBHLKP010000226.1:0-6249 GCA_048886525.1 Candidatus Hodarchaeota archaeon
GTTGTTGATGGAGACATGTGTGGACGAAGTAAACCGATGATTTCTATTAGTACTACCAGAATAGCAGATATTTCAATCACACCTCTTGCTATTGTAAATATATATGGTGATAAACTGATCCTTAGGAAATCAGTTTCAGATACACGCGCGGAGGATATCTGTCGGATGATTTCACGAATATCAAATGGTTCAATCGGAGTGGCAAGATGTCCTATGACAGTTACTGACGCGAAAAAGGCATTAATAAATGGAACTATCTCACAAGCTATCAGGTTAGGAAAAAGTATCAGAAACGCTAATGAAAGTGAAAAGGATATAATTCCAGTTATTGAAAAGGAAGCAAATGCCCAACTAGTTTGTATTGGAAAAGTAAAACGTTTCACACGAATAGAAGAAGGTGGATTTACCTCAGGAACTATTATAATAAAATCAAATTACTCTTCATTGAAAATTTGGTACAGAAATGAATATTTACTATCCTGGATGAACGAACAACCATTTATAAGCTGCCCTGATAGTATTTTGATCGTAAATCGAATTACAGGGGCAGGTTTATCTCCTTGGACTGAAGAATTCAAGACAAAAAATCTAGAAGTCGCAGTATTTTTCAAACCAAGTGCTCCAATATGGCAAACTAATAAGGGGTTAGAAATTTTTGGCCCCCAGTTATTTGACTTAAAATGGAAATATAAATCACATAATTCTATAAAAGTAAAAAAGAAAAAGTAGGAAAGGATTTACCCCCTTTCCATTTGATAGGACTTGGAGGATATTGAAGAACGAATAATTATTTACGTTTTCTTTTATATACTCCTAGGATGGAAAGAATTGGCAAAGCAAAGATAGCAGAGACAAATTCGAAACCTGGAATAATACCATTAGTTCCAATTTCATCATCTGCAACTAGACCACCCATTACAGAATAGGATGGATCGTGATCAATACTTTTGCCTTCCCATTGGGGATATGAGACAGAATATAAATATGTCCGGCTTTGTTTATTTCCTATCAGACTTCGTATCATATCTCCTTCACTTGAAATTCTTCCATAAGTGACTTCAATGAGATTCAAGGGAATTAATTGGCCTATAGCGTATACTTCTTCTGTGTTATCCCATAAATATGGAATCTCATCTAAGCTAATTTCACCAAATACCTTTTCGGATTCTGCAAAGCGAAAACGATGTAATTTAGAAGAATTTTCTAAGTTATTATCCATTTCTGTTCCATTTTCATGTCTCCACTGAATTTGTCTTGTCATCTGAGCATCTAACACAGTAGAAGCCATTAATTGATTAAAGGATAAACCAATCAATTCATCAGCGTTATCCCAATTTCCTAAGACATAATCAAATTTCAAAGTAACGCTACCATCGGTATTATTAACCCCAAAATGGAAGAGAGTTGAAACTTCATCAATTGTGTGAAGAGAATCTGTTGATACATTGAATAGAGTCCTATCTTCGTTCTTCTCAATTGGATTCAAGTAGCCTTGAACATTTGTAAATGTAGATCCAAACTCTAATTGATCATTATTAGTTACAGGTTTCTGGTAGCTACGAGACCCAATATTCTCCATGTCAAAACGGTATAGAGCTTCGTTTCCAATAGTAGGATAAGTAATGTTTTGGATTCCAAGTTTTTCAACTCCGATATCCATATAACCATTGGAATTTGTATCATTGTAAATAATATTACCTAAGAGATGATGTTCGAAGTAAATATAGTCATAATCACTGATAATTAAATTTTCTCCTATTTTTTTCAGATCTAGTTTATTGATCTTCAATTGAGATACAGAAAAACGTCCACGTTCAATCGTTCTGAGGGAATCGCTATAGATATGATTAGGACCTGCCATGGTTCGTATAAGATTAAGACTACGAAGCCTGTATAAGTAATCTAGTTCACTTATCAACCATCTATTGTTTGTAACACGCTTAGCAAAATCTCGTAACAAAATAGCTTCAGAACCATCTTCATAAGTCCACATATTCCACTCTTCGTAAGTACCTGAAATTTCATCTTTCGCTAGATTCATGTAAACATTTGAAAAAACTTCGTCACCAGTGAAAGGTTGTGTGGTTATTGTCCTATTCTCTTTAATTGCATTAAATGCCTCAATAACGCTTCGATCAGGATCATAGAGAATTGTAACAGCCTTTCGATCATGGGTACTCTTCACTTCGAGATTAGTCTCTACTTTATGATAAAGATAAATCTCTCGATGCTGATTTATTTCATCATACAATGATTCTAGGTAAGCTAAATCGTTGGGATCTGTACTTGAATCTAGTTGAAGACGCTGGATTGTTATATTCAAATAAAATTGTATAGATGAAAGATCGACACTTATATTTCTCTCAGTATTACCTATCATAGGGTATGTATAACTACCAACGCTGTCATATAAGCCATAATAAACATTATCTGGGGTGAAATTAGCACTCTCCATATTACGTATCATCCATAAAAATCTATTATGCATCAATTGCATCATCGGACCACTAGGTCGAATAACGCCAATAGGAGAGCTATTGATGTCATTATTTGTCCCAGAAGCAGATATTACAGCCATTCCAGTAAAAATTGATATAATAAGAAGTGATATTACACTTTTTTTTACATTATTTGTTATCATGTTATTTTTTCACCATTAAGCTGTGTTCTGTTTTAGTATAGTTGTGTTTATTCTTACAAAAAGAACATTTATGTATTATATGTTATACAATCGTTGAACTATCATTAAAATTCGTTAATTTGTATAATTTTGATTGATTAAATATTAACATAAAAATTATCTTGTTATAAACCTTAGATAGAAATACAGCGATTAAATAATTTTACAGTGAATGTATTATTATAGTAGATATTCTTAAAGTAGAGAACAGACAAAAAATGCATAACTCAACAATCGTTGAACTTTAAATTCTATCTTTTTACAGACAATTTATAATATACCTGCACTAGAAAGCAAAAAAGATAGAAGAGAGAATCCATACAGGATAATGAATATTGGTATTAACGCACGTTCAAAGCTAACAGATTTTATAACTTGAAGCAGTTGAACAAGGAATACAGCTGACATTATTTGTAAAAAAAATATGATTATAATAGATAGTGTAGGTGTGAATGTTAAAAATTCAAAAATTTGAAACCACTCGCCTAATACTATGAATAGCGGATAAATAAAAAGAGGAGATATCGCTATAGGGATACCCATAAGCAATTCTCTAGAAAATCCTTTAATTGGGCTATAATATCTCATTATTAGTTCTAATAGAATCCATATGATTAAAAAAGATATTATAAGTTCGAGAATACAACCAATTAGATCGAAATATAAATTCCCATCCATATAGAAGGGAATAAACCCGAGTTTTGATAGATGAAGAAGTGTTATTTGAATTAACATTAATAGAGTAATAAAAACTTTATAAGGCGTGTTGAAAGTTAATCTTCTTATCATTTCTCCAAATAAAATCACAGAGAAACGTGAAGGAGGCGTTATCTTTTCTTTATCTTTCTCAACAATTACCTCACTAGTCTTATGGTGTAAATTTTCTCCAGATTTAATGATATTCAACGCAAATAAACCCATTGGCGTTAAATAAAATCTTTTTTCTTCATCTTGCTTTACGAGGTTCTTCAATTTTTTCATATGAAAATAAAAGGAACCAGGTTTTACTTGTAACCATTCTACAAGCTCAATATAGTGGATAGGGCGATGAAAAGCTCCAAGATAATTTATAATATCATATCGAACTGCATGACCAAGGGCTGAATAGATCTCCTGAAGGGAAAATACTTCTTTCTCGGATAATGCCCCTTTTACGTTCATGCTTAGTCCTCATCTATCATATAAATTTGGAATTGCTTTAATTGAATTTCTTTAATCTTTTCATTTTTCGTTGGCGAATAGCAATTACAATTCCAATGATAGATCCAGAAAGAAGAACTAAAGCACTAGTGTCTTCTAGTAGGACACGATTAGGGAAACCTGAAATTATTTCGAAAATTGGATTGATTTCTTCAACCTGTATTTCTGGATCATAAAAAATCTTTGATCCTTGGGGAAGTACGAAACCACCTTCAAGAAATATGACCGGGATATTAGACGCTTCATCCTGCTCAGAACGAATAGACAATGACTTTAATCCTACTCGAACAGGTTGAAATACAGAGGAAAATTTAACGTCATCAGCAATTACGGTTGGGGCCCAAGTAAAGTTCAAGAATTCTCTCATCGTACTACCAAATGAAATTTCAGACCTTTTAAACCGATGATCAATGAAACTGGCTGTATCATTCTTAGTTTGATCTATTGTGTAATCTTCTTGTTGACCTGATTGTTCTAGAGAGAATTTTATTTTCCCTAGAAGTCCCGTTGAACTTAAAATTTCTCTGGTTACTGGAATATCTGCTATTCTTAACTTTTTTAAACCTAATATTTGTTCTTGAGCTAGTATACGGACATTTAAGATTAATTTCGAATTTAAGGAGGAAAAATCCCATCCATCGATTCCACAAGAATATTTAATTCGTGGAATAAGCCGTAATGCCTGTAAGTCAGAGAGATGTTCAGTTTTAGTAATTTTAATCCCTCTAAGTCCTTGGGGTTGAAGAGTAATCGTGGGAATTTGTGAGATATTTACATTATCCTTTTTAAAATTAAGTTCAAAAGAAAAAGATAAATTTTCTAAATTTTGGTGAAATGGTAGTCCTTGTAATCCACGATAAGATAAATTATGGGCAGAAAAGGTTAATTGATATTTCAGTTCATTCTCCGATGAATTATCAAAAGTCTGATTTCTCTGTATTGAGAATCTTATATTAGATAAATCGATCCTTTTAAAGAAAGACTCTTCAAATATTTGGTAAAAACTATCATTATTTTCATCTTCGAACTCTATAATTTGTTTCAACTCTAGTAGAAAAGAATTCTTCAATATTAACTGAGTTTGATTAATAACTGTTCCAGCACGATTTTTTACATCAATTCTAGCAATTTTTTGAGTAAACTCTACAAATAAATAGATAGATTGTGGATTACTCGGTTTAGCGTATGCTATTCCAATTGTAGTATTACCAAATATAGCATGAATAGAATTCATGCCATCAAAATATGGAACTTCGCATTGAACTATTCGGATCAATGATGGGGCGTTTGAAAGACATTCATTCATAGTAGAAGCTCCGTAATAAGTGGAACTTTGTATTAAAAGGAGAACCACTAAAATTAGAAAAAAATTGTGCTTCCTACTAGTTAATGACCAAATTTCCATTGTCATCTCTCTTGGTTGAAATATGGATACTAGCTCTTAAGTAGTTAAACTTAAACAATTGTGTAAAGTTCTTTAATTTTTTCATTTTGTTCAACTTAAATATCACAGGCTTATCAACAAAAAAATAAGACATTTTTGGTGTATTACTCTATGATAAACAATAAGGATGAACTAAGTTCTTTTAAACATCTTGCTAAACCATTTTATTTTGAGGGTACTTCAAAAATTGGTGTTTTATTAGTACATGGTTTTACAGCTTCACCTACGGAAATGCTTCCACTAGGTAAATTCTTGAATAAAAAAGGTTATACGGTTCATGGAATTCGTTTAGCTGGTCATGGAACTAATTATCAGGATATGATAAATTTTACATGGCATGATTGGTATGATTCTGTTAAGCAAGGATTTTTGCGACTTAAGGAAAATTTTGATTTGATTGTTCCCACAGGTATCTCACTGGGAGCGTTATTATGTCTAAACATTGTTCATGAAAGCCTAAAAACAAATTTCCACAAATTAATACTGTTAGCTCCACCATTTGCATTGAGATCACGCCTTGTGGTATTAGCACCTATATTAAAAAAGTTTGTTAAGTATTCATACAAGGGTGAGGAGACTTTAAACTACTTTAAAAAACATAATCTATACAGTTACATGTACCGTCCAACTGAATCAGTAATTCAATTATTAGGATTCATAAAATACCTCAAACAGCAAAAAATCAGAATAAATATTCCTACATTAATTGTTTATGGTTCTAAAGATGAAATGATTTCCATACCTGCAATCGAGAAAGCCCAAGAGCGGTATTTTTCTAATGAAACTGAAGTTCAAATTCAAATTTTATCTAATTCAGGGCATATTTTAACTGTTGAACCAGATTCAGAAAGGATGTTTAGTATTATTGAGGAGTTTCTTATTTAGAAAGAAAAATCTCGTAGATTAAGAAAAGATGAAAAATTAA
>JBHLKP010000227.1:0-6236 GCA_048886525.1 Candidatus Hodarchaeota archaeon
ATCAATAGAAATTGATGATCACGAGAATCCTCTATTAGTAAAACTCTTGCATCACTGATAGGATCAACTGTATTATTCGAAGACATTGTCATAATCCAAGCTTTTAAACTATATCGAATATGATAGAGAGGATTTTTAAGATTCTCTAAATAGAAAAGATCGTTCTATTGAAGATTTGTAAATGGATAATAATTATTTTTCGTACACCATTCTAGAGATTCATCAATTGTAGTTTTCATATCTTTTTCTGCTTTAAAACCTATTTTCTTAATCTTTTGATCATTAAACCGACGAGAATTAGCAAATTTTGTCACACGATATCTATTTAGAGTTGTTTGATGACCTGTTATCTTTGTATATACTTCAGAGAGAACAGCAATAGTATAAACCAATTGGTAATTCATCCTCTTAGGAGGGATAGGGGGATTAATTTTATCAGTAATACACTTTAAGAAATCGAATAATAGACACTCAAAGGATTTCAAATTATATGCTTGGCCTTTTGTTTGATTCCGCTTTTTATATAAAAGAAGTAAAGCGGAACTGAAATCATGAGGGTGAATAAACGTTGAATAACCTTGTCCATTCTTAAGAATAGGAAATTTCTGTTCCCATATAGCTTTAAAAATTGGTAGGATTGTTTTTGTATCTCTAGGCCCAATTACACTTGGAGGCCTTATAACCCCAAAATTATCCCAACCTTCTTCGCCATAAACCTCCCAAAGAACTTTTTCCTGAAAGTATTTGCTTTTTTGGTAGATACTGGTGGGATCAAATCTAAAATTTTCATCAATTGGCTTAGATGGAATAAAATGTCCATATACACCAGTTGAACTTGCATGTGATAAAAAAGGATCAGAATTTGCACTTAAGCATTCTTCAATAAGGTTTTTCATGCCAAGAACATTAACTCTGTATAATTCATCCCATCCAATGGTATCACTAGCTTTAGCTGCTAAATTAAAAACTACTTCTACATCTTTTAAGGCAATCTTAAGACTTTTTTTATCGTTCAAATCTGCTAAAATCGGGGATAATCCTAATTTCTCAATATAGACTTTTTTTTCGGGACTTCGTACAATTACACGGCAATCTCCGTTGTCAACACTATCATCATTACTAATTAATTCTACTAAAAAGCTTCCAACTATCCCTGTTCCACCTGTAACCAAATATACCACGTTTAATCACCAGAGGATCATATTTTTGCAATCAATTAGTAATTTTAAATTGACTAAATTCGATTTGTCCCAAATCTAATTGAATTAATGAGTTTAATCATTTATAGTTTCAAAGTAATCTCTATGATTTTCTCACATTCTCCTAAACCAATTATTAAGGCCATCATCCCTTGCTATTTCTTTTATCATGTCTTCAATCCTTTTAAGTGCTACATTGAATATTGATTCTGAGATTTCAAATCCTATGAATTGTCGGTTATATTTAATACAAGATAGTATTATTGATCCACTTCCCATAAAAGGGTCAAGGATAATATCCCCTTCACTACTACACATGCGTACACATTTATCGGTCACAGCAAGCGGAAGTCTAGTAGGAGTTTTTTCACCTCCTTTTTGATAGTCTCTTTTTATAATCCAAACGTCTTCAAAGTATAATTTTCTCGGATTTTTAGAATTTGTATATTCAGAAATTCTATTAAATGTTCGTAAATGATCATCTTTCTCCCTTAATTTTGTAAAATAGAGAATATGATAGTGACTTGACACGAATTTTTTCTTTGTAAATACTCCGAATTGATATTTCCAAATTATATGATTGATCAATCTCCCTCCAACTTCTGTCAAAGCATTAAGAATATCTCCTAGATTGTTCCACCCTGAAAAAATAAGCCCACTAGCGGTAGGTTTCATCGTTTTCCATGCTGCTTCAAGCCAATTCAATGTAAAATCATAGTATTCAACTTCAGACACTTCTTCATACATCTTACCTAATTCTTTTTGAGATCTATTATATTGAGTTCCCATTTTATGAAAATTAATACCGAAAGGTGGATCTGTAAGCAAAAGGTCTATAGATTCGGGCTTAATACTCGTTAAACCTTCAAAGCAGTCAATATTGTATGTTTTGTTAACTTTTAACTTCAATAACTTAAAATCACCCTTTAATTTGGAAAATAACCCTTTATTAATACAATAATCGTTAAGTAATGTTCGTCCTTAAGATATTCACTACCCTATCGAAAAAAATTGAATAAGCTAGACATTATAGGTATCTACAAAATAAGAAATTTAAGTTTTAATTCTTCTATTCAAGCAAAATAATTAAATTATATTATGTAAAATAAATTTTACTTTAATAATTCTACCAGAGGTAATATATTTGTCACCAGAAGGTAAAAAAAACCATGGAGTGTTATTTTTTATTTTAATTTTAACTTTTATTCTAAGTTCAGTTGGAATAAGAAGCTCTATGAATACTGTTTATCAAGAGGATTTAGATTTTACAGAAATTTTCCCTTCGTATTCTGTAGTTTCTAATCAAATTTTATCAACTTCGACTAAGCAACAACAAAATATCCTATCGTATCTTGAGGGCAGTTGGAACTTAACTGAGCTAGTTGAAAATGACTTAACTGGTGCTGTAGAAATCATATGTAAGACGATAGTCGCTTTTTCTTCTGTTCCCTCTTCATCCAATCTTGAATTGCTAATTTATGACGCTTTTGATTCTATTCTTTCGTCTAATATGGGGAATTCTAGAGAAACCTTGGAAATGTCAATAAACGGACTTTTTTACATCTGGGATGGTATAAAAAAGAACGTTTCTACATCCTTGAATCTTTGGATCACAAAAGCCTTGCTTCTGGGATATAAAACACATTTTCCAACATATATAGACACTATATACTCTCTTTTAATAGCTCTAAATCAAACATCGCGGGGTAATGTTTTTTTTCGGGAATTTGTGTTAATTGATTTTGAAGACAAACCCATTCCAAGCTCAATTTCGTCAATTGCAAGATTAAACGATCAACTAAATGTTATGATTCTGATAAAACGACTCATCCCTGAAATTTCAAATGAAACAAGAATTCTTGAATTAAATGATCTATCTCTTCAGCTTGAACAAAGAATTTTTGATCCTCTACTGGGTTTCAGTGAAGCTAATCTAGTTGAAGAATTCGATCTTTCATTCGGGTTTTTCCATTCAAAAAAGAATCAAGATTTAAATGGAAATTTTTACTCAGACTTAAATAAGAGTTATTCTTTGTTTGAGGATAATATACTTCTGCTTGAATTCCTATTTCACCAGATAAAGGACTACAGTATCGAGAATAGTAGCGGATTTTTTGACCTATATGACCCTATTTTAGCAAATAACTATGTGAGTTATTTAATAAATCTTATGAGTGATATTCAGATTCTGTTTCAGCATGAAACAACACAGTATCATGAAAAAATTAGCATTAATAATATTACAAGAACAGAAACGCAAAGTGACAGGTTATACATTGGTGATCAATTTAATTTTATTAAATTACTTTGTCAAATAGTAGAATGGTTTTCTTTTCAGTCAACTATTTCTGGTAGACAGATATATAGTGATCAATTCCAAGAAATATTAATCCCTTTATGGGAATATATCTCAGAAGAGGCGTATATTCAAGTATCCGAAGTCAATGATGGAATAGCTTCTACTGAAGCAAATATTTCATCAATTTCTGGATATTTTTTTGCCTTTTACTCCATTTCCCTTGGCCTTTACCTATTTGATAATACAACTAAGGGCTCACTTCTTTTTGCAAACATTTTGTCTCTTGGTGGTTTAGGTTCGATATTTCCATTCAAATTAAGTATTGAATATACTAATCCTTTAAACGTGGGAGAAAGTCAAAATTTATCAATCAAAATTTCTCCAATATCCACCAATAAGACTATTAGATCTTCTGGTTTGTACTTAAATACTCTACTATTCCTTTCAGTTCCCGTTGAGCGAATAGATAATACTCTCATTTATTCAACAAGCATTTCAGTATTTTCTAATACGTCCACTATATATAAGTACACTATTTCAGCTGAAGGATCTGCTAAATTCTTCCTTAGTTTATTTTATAAAAATGCATTATTTTTTAACTTGGAAGGTAGTTATCTGGTTTTAAAACCAATGTTCTTAAATATCAGTATTAATCCAGTCATTCCAACACAAGGAGGCCAAATGACTATTTCTCTTCAAGTACGTGACAATAAAGGGATATTACGGAGTGGGATACAATATTTCGCCAAAATTCAGTCAAATTCATGGAAAAACCCAATAGTAATCAATAATCGTTCACTTTTTCAGAATAATGGAACGATTAATGTGATTTTTCTAGATTCTGATCAAACTAAAAGTGATATAACATGTTATTTCGCTGTTACTAAGAACGGTTATTATCCCGCAGAAGTTAATACTACAATTCACCTCCAAACTAGTCTTAATTTCTTATTCAACTTTTTAAAGTGGTTAATCTTCGAGAGTGAAATCGGTGCTTATTTGGGGTCAATAAGTGCGATATTCGCAATTTTTTATGCAGTTTATTCAAGGATCTTTAGTCGGATGACTGGTAGATATAAAACTTGCCATTTTTGTGGTGAAATGTGGAGAACTAAATATCCAGTCTGTTCTCATTGCGGAAGAGAATTGAAAGAGGGGAGGATAAGAAAAATTGAAAATTCAGATCATTATAATGATAATAAACGTGATTAGGTAATCAAGAAGATTTAATTAGAAGTGAGATGATTTCATTATAGATAATAGAATACTCTTTTAAGGAATTTAGAACAATATATTCATTATTCCCATGAATTCGACCTCCTTCAGGCCCCAAATCAATAACTGGAACCCTATATTGGCTTGCGTAACGTGCATCTGATGCTCCTTCTTGCTCACAAGGTTCAAAGGGTTTTTGATGTTTTTTTAAAACACTAGAGGCAGTTTTCACAAGAAGATTATCCACAGGAGTGCAAAAATAACCAGTTGAACCAGAACAGGTGATTTTTGAAATTTCTTTAAGATTATTCAACCTACTTTTGAATGATTTGATTAAAATGTCTTTTTTCTTTGAAGATAAAAAAGCTCTTACATCAAAATATATTTCAGTGCCTTCTGAAGCTGTATAGGTTACTATATTTGGATTAACAGATATACCAAATTCACTAGGTTCCTCTAATGGTAGATCGATCAGAATTAAACTACGTACTTGTCGGATGAGTTGAGTAAGATTTTCATCAAAGGTAATAGATCTTTTAGAATTTTTTTCAGGAAAAACCAGGGTGGCAACTACTTCATCTGGGATTACATTTCCTTTAATCCAGGAACCATCAAGATTAACTAATTTCATTTTTCTATTTAGATGGAGTAATTTTGAAAGTGTAATTACTGGATGTGTATCACAACCTTTAACAAAATAAGCACTATGACGATTATCGTCTCCAAAAACTCTTACAGTAAAATTTTTTTTGTTGATAGTACCTTGGATTCTTTTAGGATTCGGAGGAACCTTAATTTTCAGCCCAAATCCGCCTCTTCGTTTATAAACTACCCTAGGGCCACCATCTACATTAATAACGTATTTTGGTAGGATTTTGCATGTATTCAAATGTTCAAAGAAAATTTTCCCTCCATATTTGCCCCCACTTTCTTCATCTAAAGAAAAATAAAACCCAATTCGTTTCAAGATGGAACTACTTTCCTCACACAATTTTTTCAGCATTAACAAGACAGATAAAACTGACCCTTTACAATCTTTAGTTCCTCGTCCATATCCTAATCCTGAATCTACTGTTAAATTAAAAGGATCAGTAGACCACCCACTGGCAACTGGAACTACATCAAGATGACCTAAAAAAATTACATCACAGCGTTTTTCAGGATTCAGAGCGAAATAAGTAGATGAATATTCACCCTCCGTAAATTCTTGGCTTTGAAAATCTGGATTCCATTTAGATATAAGAGCTTCTATATAATGTAGTATTTTGGAATCAGGAAAAATTCCATCAGCAGGATTGTTGACTGTATTAAAATTAATCAATCTATTTAAAATGCTTTCAAATAGCACTTTCTTGCTCACATACCTTTTCAATAGATGTAATAAATTATTATTTGATTATCTGATTCGTGCGAGATATCGTTCTAAACGTTTTTCCAGACGTCTCGAAATCCCTTTAGTTATTTGATATTTACTTTCAGAACCAATTGCCATCATAGTAAGATCTAAAGCAGATTGTTGAGCA
>JBHLKP010000228.1:0-6198 GCA_048886525.1 Candidatus Hodarchaeota archaeon
TATACAACTAAGTAGATCGTAAATCGCGGTACTACCCGATGTCCTAATCGAAAATAATACCCTAGAATTCCTGATTTAATTTCTTCTTTCACATAATATTTATCGGTTTCTTCGTTCTTTGCAACTATTCCTACGGAAATTAAGTTATTTATATGATACGAGACTAATCCTGGTGATGACAGCTTTAATGCCTTTTGTATTTCCCGAATCCCTGCAAATCCCTCTGTATGAGTGAGAAGAAACCAATAGATGTTTAGTGTGGTTCCTTGGAGGAGTTTTTCGAGTTTTTCGGGAGGGGGTTCCTGGATCATTGTTTTCCTCACATATTTTACAGAATGTGAGATTGCTGCAAAGATTGCTTTACAGTGAAAATGCAAAGCACTGTATTGCTAAGAATTTGAAGCGTTCCATTAGCTTTGGATCCTACCTCTAATATACTTTGTCTTCCTAACGTTATAGATTACGATTAAAAACGCACTTACTACCAATCCTCCTATTGCTATTGCGAAAAATGGGACCAATTTGAATGTTTTTTGAAAAAATTCATCAAATCGGATTAAATTTCTCTTTCCTGTTAGTTCCACTTCCAGATACCGGAATGTTGCATTTGAGAATTCATTTTTTAGAGCTGTCCATGTCTTGTCTTCTTCATTATAAAGGTACAGTTTCAATTGGTTATGGGACTTACCAGACATTTCCTCAACATCGTAGTAGCACCTCAGTCGGAATGGATTATTCCCATCGTTTGTAGTCAGATAAATGAATTTCCCTGTTCCCTCTTGCACTGGTAAATATGAGCCCAGATTATGACTCATCGATATATTCACAATTAAGTGTTCTTCTAAAGGTGTCACTATACAATCTGTTCGGGGGAAGTAGATTGGATGATCAGTGACTTCTATGTTGGTATAAAAATTTAGGTCTAGTTGAGTTTTCAGATCGTATTGAGTTATTTTATATTTTAAATTGTTTAATGGCTGGATTAAACTCAAAGAATAGTTGAAATAAAGCTGCTTTGCCTTATTGACAAATATATAAGGAACTAAATCTGTTTTTATCGCATATATATTATTTATATATGACAGATATATATATGGTGCTGTTACTTGTATTAATGGCTGTAATTGAAAGTAGAAGTATTCTCTTTCTTGACGTATAGGTGTTTTGATTCCTTCGCTTAATAAGTAATCGAATTTAGGGTCTGCAAATTTTCCTGTATTGAATAGGCTTGATGAATGTAGAAAAATTCGACTGAAATCTGGGTCATTATATACATTTGTACTAAGGAGTAGCAGATCATAATCCCCTGCTATCCATGGTATAGTCCAATCTTCGGGAGTGAGTATATACGGCCAAATCCCTATTTCTTTCAAATATTCCCCGATGATTTCAGGATGTAGTAATTCTGGACCCACAAGTACTAACCAAAACCGATACCCATCCTTTGCTCTTGGATATCCTGCTTTATCTAAGAGTTCATTTGCTTTGGTCACATTATATGGAAATCCATCGGAGTACTTATGGAAAAGGAATCCTGGGGGTATTAAATTAGTCATTGGTTCTGCAATTTCGGTCCAATTCATCTTTTCAATATAATCCTGTCTATCAATTGCATAGTTAATTGCCATTCTAACCTTTGGATCTTTTAAATACTTACGTTGATGATTGATGAATCCTAGTTCGAAAGAATCCTTGTCGTTTGTAATATTGAGAGACCAATATGGATCTGTTTTAAGTGTCTCGTAAAACTTATTGTATGGAATGACAATATCAAGCGCATGGGTGTTGATCTCCTCTGTAAAGTCTTCTTTCATTATATATTCGATTTGTTCAAATGGAGCTAATCCTTGATGATATTCAGGAAATCTAACAAAAGTAGTATTCTGAATCGTACCGTTAAAAAAGGTAGAATTGCGAATATACGGACCCGTTCCTAATGGAGATACTAGATCTGATCCATTGAAGCTATTTGGGGATGCAAGTTGAATATTTGAGCTTTCATGAATAAATGCTGCATCTGATTCCTTTAGATGGATTGTGACTTTGAATTCATCCAGAATTTCGACTGAGTCAAATGGAATGGAATGATGCGTAATATATGGGGCGGGTTGAACATACGCAGGATGGTCAGGGTTTATAAGGCGGTCATAGTTCCATTTTACACTCGTGGCATTGAATTTTGATCCATCATGAAAGATTACATTCTCCTTCAAATCAAATGTCCAGTGTTTTCCATCCTTTGAAACAACCCATTGGGTAGCTAATACTGGGCTTAAGTCTCCCGTTTCAGGATTATATTGAACAAGAGCTTCATATATTAATGAATTACGTCTAAAATCATAATCCCATCCAATTGCGATTGGATCAAAAGTTGAGAAGTTGTTTTCAAAGAAATAATCAGGTGTTATTACTCCAACTCGTAAACTAGTGGGTATTATGGTAGATTCGTATCTTGAGGAACTGATTTCTGTTGGTGATTTCGTTGAAGTTTCGTAAAAGCTGTCTTTATAATATATGTACGGAGAATAAAGTATTAGATTTAAAAGAATAAGTACAATTATTTTTCTAGTTGTCGTCAATCTTCTATCTATTCCTGTAAACTTCTTTTCGTAAGAATTTAGGATATTAAATAATTTTTTTCGTCTGGTTTGATTTATATTTTGCTGTTATTGACGTTTTATTGGTACCTTTTGCTTTCTTACTTTATTTTGAATTACTAAATGTAGTTATTCCTTCTAAAAAGCATTATTTAAAGTTTTCTACAAATCTTACGTGTTCTAGATGTTAGAACAAACATCAATTGAGTTGAGAAAATAGTTCGAATTTGTCTGGTACTTCCATAGTTGGAGTAGGGCATGTAGAAAAGGAAAAAGTAGACGTTTTGTGATAGGATTTTCCTCACCAAAAACGTAGTGATACCAAGAATTCCATAGCTTATATAGATTATTGAATTTTCTCAAGTGATCCAAACAAATAAGGACAGCTTGGTAATTCAACTTCCTGCAATTGAGAATAACAATCACTATACATTAGTCGTAAGTATCCTCAAATAACATATTCAGGTACAACTCCAGGAAAAACCTACTGCTATAATTACAGCATGGGAAGCCTCAAAAAACATTCCGTTTGATCAGGAGGACTTTTTCTTTAATACAGCATCCTCAGCAGGTTTTAACCTGAGAACTCATTTTGTGGAAAATCCCCTACAAGCGTTAATAGGAGGAATGCCCTGTTCTCTGGTTGGTCCATTCATTACGGTCATTTCTATCTAGGTGTTTTTTCCATCTAGTTTCGAAGTTTACGGAATCTAGTGATTATACTCAACACCATACTTATTCGATACTAATCCGATAATATGGATTTTATCTTCTTCTCCTCCTTTGGTAAAGTACTCCTACGCTCATAGCAAGATAAAGAATGAATAGACCTGCAAAAGGAGTTCCAGCCTCTGTTGTTGTAGTTATGCCTCCCTCACTAGTGGTTGAAGTTGTTTCTTCTAAATTAGGGGGATTGTAGATTTCATTAACTTTGTCGAAGTTTCCTAGCCAGAAATCCAAATATTCAGAGCTAGTTCCTCCATTTTCCACATACGCAAGTGCCACGATTGCTTCACTGGAGTTGGATCCCTCTACTAGTACCATATCTACAATTCTTTCCCCTCGCGATAGATTTCCATAGGTGATGTATCCCTGAATATCTCCAGTGTTATTTAGTCTAACGATGCACATATCACCTTTTTCTACATTACCAATTGGAGAGTTGTACGAACCTCCTATGTAGTAATCTCCTGTTAAACTTTGGAGACATACCGTGGGAGTGTCATAATAATCTCCATTGAATGTTGTATCCCATTCAATGTTTCCATATAGGTCACATTTTATGATCCAATAACTCGTTCCTATATAATATACCCCTCCAAATGGATAGCATACCAACAAAAATCCCCCATCTATTGTTTCGATAATATTATTTTCCCATGCTCCATACCAGCTTGACCCTTGTTCATACGCTTCATCCCATATAATTGTGCCATTCTCGTCGATTTTTATAACCCAGATTGAGAACGGACTATTTAGACTTGAAGTTTGCTTTGATAGTCCACTTAGTAGATAGTTTCCATCACTTAATGCAACAAGACCAGTCCCCTGGTCAGATCCTACCCTATGATATGTTTTATTCCATTTTTCATTTCCACTAGCATCTATCTTAATCAACCAATAATCCGTATTCCAATCTAACCCAGGAACTGCTTGAGTAGCTCCTGAAACTAGATATCCTCCATCTGGCGCAGAAAGTATTTGCGCTCCATAATCAGGTCCATCTAAAACGCCATTAAATGTCTGGTTCCATTCTTCCGTTCCATTTTCATTTATCTTCAGTATCCAGAGATCCCAACTGAAGGTAGTATCCTCAAATGCAAACCCTGTAAGTATAAATCCTCCATCTGGGGCCTCATCTATACTTCTAATATGGCCCTGAGTGTTTAGAGTTGGTGTATAGCTCTTGTTCCACAGTTCATTTCCTTCTAAATCAACTTTGATTACCCATGGGGTTTGATCGCCAGTAAATCTATTCTGTGAGCCTGTAAGTATATATCCATCAGCCATTGCAAGCACTTGCACGGGAACATCTTCATTTGGAGATTCATACGCCTTTTCCCAAATAGGAGTTGTACTTGATTCTACTTTAATTCCTTGTGTCGGAATCATTATTCCTGATATTAAACTTAAACTGCATAAAATCAATCCTAATTTAAATAATCGTTTCCTTTCCATCAAATTTCTCACCATAATAAAGAATTTACCTATCTAACTAGAAAACGACGCTTTTTAAATGTTTCTGCTCTTTTCTGATGTTCTAACTGTTTGAACGTACTGTTCTGCCGTCTTGAACTAGTCTTGATTTTTCGTCTATTTCCATTCAAATACATAATTGGAGTGAAAGTAGCTAATATGCCCGATCAAAAGATGAACTTAAAACTGCTGATGTAGCTTTTTTGGGATTCCGTGGGAAGGTTTGAAATACCAAGATCCTTGGACTAAATTATAAGAAACAGTAACTCCAGCACCTCCTAATTCAATATATTACTGGACTAGAGCTGATTTAACACCCGAATCTATTAAAAAAATTTCTCTTTTTTATTATTTGAATCATAGATGGCGGTATTCCGCAATCTCCTCAACCTCTATTCAATTACTTACTTACATTTAACATTGAGGGTCTTATTAATGAGTACTATGGAACAACGGAATTCTTAAGAGACGATAAGATTGTTGAAGTATCCTGTTTCATTGAACTTGATATAGCTTAAACTTTGCTTAAAATTCAAACATTTTATAACACTTTTTTTGTTTTCAAACGACCAGAAATGAGATTTGTTTTAATGTTGTTAATTAATTCATTTAAAAAGTAATTTTCTTTTCTTAAAATTCTCCTGTATTCAAAATAGGGTTCAATTATCTTTTGAAAAGACTCAAGAGTTTCGTTGTCTGGAATGAGAATTTTCAACGATAGGATATATCGCTTATCTGCGTGAGGAATTGCTGAACCTGTAACATTATAATTAATTTGATTATATTTCTCTTTTAGATATAAATAAAGAAATTCCTTCGTTATAGAATTGCTTACAACCAATAACTTAGCTAGTGTTGATCCTATTATACCTTCATATCCCTTTTCCACTCTTCCCGAACTTGCTCCATCTAAAACCATTAGAACATCTTTTTCATTACATAAGATTTGGTTTTTGGGATTTGAATAAAGAAAATTACCTGTGTCTATTGAATTTATAAGAATTACTGGCAGATCACCTTCCTGTTTATTATATCTCATTTTTCCTGGCTTCCTACCTTTTATAAACTTAATATGATTCTTAAGACGATCAATTTTCAAATCAGGCCTGTTCTCATTCATCGAAAAGTGCATTTTAAAAATTAAATTGCATAAATCGTCTAGAATCTTTGCTATTCTAATGTTACATTCAATTTTATCTTCAAAATTTCGTAAAAATATGCTTATTTTTCGTTGTTCTTGAAGATTTGACGGAAAATGAATTCTAGCGTTTTCTATAACCTCTGGTTTAAAACTTGGATAAGCTGATGTGTGGGTTTCAGCAATCTGTGTTAAATACTTGACAAACTCAGGAGTTGTCAGGTAACAGTATAGAAAGTATGGATCAATTTTCTTTGGAGTAATAAC
>JBHLKP010000229.1:0-6196 GCA_048886525.1 Candidatus Hodarchaeota archaeon
AAAAAGAAAATCGATTTTGGGATAAATCCAAGTATCTTAAATACTTAAATACTATAAATCACTTTATACTTTAATTGTCTCATTTCCTCTTACAATTTTTACACTTTAAATATGTGGTAAGCATGTTATTTACATGTACTAAATACAAGAGGTTTAAGAATGTCTGAAGACAATCTTTCAGCAAAAGAAGACTTATTGTTTCTTGAAAAACCACGATTTCACCATTTTTATCAGCTTCATCAGTTACGAATTGAAAAAATCCTAGTACTATCAAGTTTATATGACAAATATGCTTTAGAAGCTGATGGGCCTCTATCAGATCAAGTAATTGATGAATATCTAAACTTAAACTTATCTTCTGTTCCCCAAATATTTGGAGTTTCATCAGGGTCTAGGGCCTTAAAGGTTCTAAAACATCAAAAATTCGACCTAATTATCACAACGAGTAACATAGGTCACTTGAATCCGTTCGAATTTGGAGAAAAGGCTAAAAAAATTGTTCCAAATACTCCAATTATTCTTTTGTTGGGTTCTCCATCTGAAATTCGCACTTTACAACCCTTAAAGACTCAAACTGGTATTGATAAAATTTTCACTTGGACAGGCGATTCCAAAATATTTATTGCCATAATTAAATTGTTTGAAGATAGAAACAACTTACTGAATGATGTTGAGAAAGGCAATATTCAAATCATACTAATTGTTGAAGATTCTATCAGATATTACTCTCTTTTTTTACCTCTAGTTTATGACGTCGTTATGAAACAGACCCAGGAGTTAATCGATCAAAGTTTAAATCAATATCACCGTTTATTACGTCGCCGTGCTCGCCCAAAGATAGTTTTAGCCACATCCTACGAAGAAGGGGAACAAATTTTTGAAAAATATAAAGATCATATATTAGTAGTAATCAGTGATGTTGCTTTTCCAAAAGGAGGTCGAATGGATCTCTCAGCGGGACATGAGTTCATTAATTTAGTGAAAAAACATAATAAACTATTACCCACTATTTTACAATCATCAAATGTCAATCATTATGAAAGTGCTAAAGGTCTAAACTCATTTTTCCTTTACAAAGGTTCTTCTAGATTGTTATATGATTTGAGAAACATTTTTATTCAACATTTAGGATTTGGAGATTTTATCTTTCGTCTTCCTGATGGTAAGGAGATTAGTCGTGTCTCAAATTTAGTAGAATTTGTAGAAACTATTCAGGAAGTCCCTGAAGAATCAATTATGTTTCACGCGTCTCGTAATCATTTTTCAGCATGGCTAATGGCTCGTGGTGAATTTGATATAGCTTATCATTTAAGACCAGTAAAAGTAAGCCAATTTAAGAATTTAAATTTGTTGAGATTATTCTTAAAGCAAACTATTGAAAAACTAAGTTATGACGTACAGAAAGGAACTATAAGTGACTTTTCACCAACATCGTTTGGAAAACATGTTTTGTTTTCACGTTTATCCAGTGGTTCATTAGGGGGAAAAGGTAGAGGGCTTGCTTTTCTCCACGTTCAATTACCATTATTTAATCTTGAAGAGATGTTTCCAAATATCGATATTAGGGTACCACAGACTTTTATTTTATGTACTGGTGAATTTGATAAATTTATTGAACAGAATAATTTAGAAGGTATTTTATCTACTGATGAAGATTTTACAGATGATGAGATAGTTAATCGATTCGTTAATGGTGATTTATCACGTAATCTTCGTTGGAAATTAGAAGTTTTCCTAAAGACTATCGATATCCCTTTAGCAGTCCGTTCTTCTGGTCTTCTAGAAGATTCTCATTCTCAACCACTTGCGGGGATATATAAGACGTATATGTTACCAAATAATGATCCTGATCTAAGTGTTCGGTTAGAACAATTATGCACTGCAGTTAAATTAGTATATGCTTCTATTGCATTGGAACTACCAAATAGTTTTATTAAGAACATAGGATTAAAGATTGAAGAAGAAAAAATGGCTGTGATCATTCAGGAGGTTGCAGGCCAGGATCATGAAGGATATTTTTATCCAGATATATCTGGAGTCGCTCAATCGTACAATTTCTATCCTACTAGTAAAATGAAACCAGAGGACGGAGTTGCGTTTATCGCTTTAGGACTTGGAAAAACAGTTGTGGAAGGAAAAAAATCTCTTCGCTTTTGTCCTAAATATCCTCAAATTCTCCCTCAATTTTCTTCCCCTGAAATGGTGTTAAAAAATTCACAGAAAGAGTTTTTTGCCCTTAAGCTCAAAGAACCTGGAGATATTATACAAAGCGAGGATGCAACTTTATCATGTTTAGATTTAACAGTTGCAGAAAAAGACGGAATTCTTTTTCAGCTTGGAAGCGTTTATGACATTAGTAGTAACGCTATTAGAGATGGTTTGTCTTGGCAAGGACCACGTGTTATATCGATGGCTGGAGTTCTAAAATTTGGTATTTTTCCTCTTCCAGAAATTCTCATAGAGCTTTTAAAACTTGGAACTAAGTCCTTTGGTAGACCTATTGAAATCGAATTTGCTGCTGATATCCTTAAAACACCAAGAAAGGCACCAACTTTTTATTTACTTCAGATCAGACCTTTAGTTTTTGATTATACGACACAAAACGTAATTGTAAAATATGAATCCTTGGAAAAGACTGTTGTTTACTCTACTAAAGCAATGGGTAATGGTATTTACCGAAATATCAAAGATATTGTTGTTATCAAGCCAGAAAATTTTGATCGGTTAAAAACTCTTGAAATTGCAACACAAGTTTCCGAATTCAATAAAGAACTTAGAAATCTTAATCGATTCTATGTCTTAATTGGCCTAGGACGCTGGGGAACAAGAGAACACTCTTTAGGAATACCCATCAAATGGAATGATATTTCTAATGCTGAAGTTATAGTAGAAGCAGGAATTGAAGATTATGAAATTGATGCTTCTTACGGAACACACTTTTTTTCAAATATTTCTTCGTTGAATATTGCCTATTTGACTATTCCCGCCCAAACCCATAATAAAATAGGAGAGGATTATATTAATTGGAACTGGATGAAATCTCAGAGCTCTGTTAAAGAAACAGAATTTTTACGTCATATTCAACTCGAGAATCCCCTAGAAATTCGTGTGAACGGTAGAAATCGTACAGGTATAATTTTTACAAATTAAAACGATGTTATGAGCCATTTTACTAATAACGGTCGTAGTAATATTTATCTGAATATATAATAAATTAGGAAAAAATTGTAAAAATAATATGAGAGAACCAAATTATATTATTTTTTCCTCGTATTATTCAATATCTCACCAATCTAGTAAGATTTTTTCCATTTCTTCTCTTTGATAGTTGTGGGCCATGGGTATACCAGTTACTTCTGTAGCTAATTGACTGAGGGAGCAAACGTCGTCTCTATCAAGTGTATTAATATTCCATTTTCTAGAACCAGCCAATAATTGTTTTAAACCTGTTCTGATTCTATCATAGTAGTAAGTATAGACTCCAATCGCACCTTTTGGTATATATTTGTATTTTTCACCCCATATATCCCTTAGTTTAGGTGAAACAACCATATAAGTTTCAGGATTATCACCGTATTTTTGCGCAAAAGATTTTGGAAGGTTTCCTTCCTTTGCTAGTTCAGCAAAATGACTTCCTTTAAAAGCTGCAGTGATTGGAGATCGTGCCATTGCCACTGCTTTAATTAGAGGCTCCTTACCACTCAAATTCGATATCGCGATAGCTTTGAAAATTGCTGTTTCTTCGATGAAACCACCTGCTATAGATAATGTTGGTAAATGCCGCCCTTTATTTTTAAGAATTTTTGCACAATTAAGCATTTGTGCTAAAAGATAGAGTGTTGGTGTACTAGCCTCATTCATCATAGGAACTGGAGACATACCTGTACCACCTCCAGCACCATCAAAAGTTAAATGATCAATCTTAGCTTCAGAGGCCACTTTAAAGGTGAAAGCGCAATCAACAGGTCTATAAGCACCAGTTTTCATGAAAACTTTCTTAGCGCCATTATCTCGAAGCCATGTAATATCTTCTATCATTCCTTTGAATTCTGGCATTCCAACACGGCTGTGTCTTTCAAAAGATTTAAAAACACCATCGTTAAAAGCTTCTATAATAGTAGGATCTTCTGGATCAGGGATTACGATATATCCTCGCTCTTTAAGTTGTTTTGCTCTTTCCAATGAGTAAAGTCGTACCTCACCGCCAATTGCTTTAGCACCTTGACCCCACTTACGTTCAATTATATTAACTTCTAATTTACTTAAGGAATATATGTCGACACCTAACCTTTGGTCTTCAACATTAGTTTGTACTGCAATATCTCCAAATTTTCCATCCCACCAATCACGATAAGCTTTTATTCTAAATTCCATATCTGGTGATCTTACGATCTTTCTTTGCCCGTTTCTGTTCTTGAATATACTGTCAGGATCCATTCCGCAGACATTTTCTCCAACTACTTGTACAACTCCAGCAAGAGCGGCACCACCAGCTAAACTAGCCCAATTGATTTTTGCAACAGCTGTTGAACCAAGACCTGCAGTAAATACAGGTACTTTCATCGGTACACCACCTATCTGGGTTGTTACATCAACATTTGGAAAAATTGCTTTGTCTGGGTCAGCTTCAATGCCATGGGCTCCCTGAACTTGTACCATGATTTGTAAATCCTCCCATCCAAGACCATAATACTTATTACCCGAAGAAGTGCTTGCACCAAATTCTTCAGGTTCAGGATATAGAGCTTCTTTTCCACGTATTGCAGATTTACTAATTTCGCACATTATTGCGCAGGATTTTACGCATAACGGACACATTCCGGATTGTGGATTGATATCCGACACTCGTGTTCTTGTTTTTGTTGATTCACGTTTATTTGGTATTCCTTTGTTAGCTATTCCTAAAGTTGTCAAGAAAAGCACACCTCATTCAATTTTAAACCTTCAACAGGTGTCCAATCAATAATAAATGAATACACTTAAGGTTTGCGTCCTTGTTTAACTTATGAAGTAGAAAGTTACTTTACACTAAGTATTTGAGAGAGAAAAACCAGAGACAACATTAGAAAAAAGAAGAAAATAGAACGTTCCAAGAGAACCCTAGTATTCAGTTGGTCCTTAGGGTAACTTTTACTTCAGTTCCTTCACCAAATTTGCTTTTAACGTTGATAAAACCTTTATGTTTATCAATGATTCCCCGAGTGATAGCTAAACCAAGCCCAGTTCCTTTCCCAACATCTTTTGTTGTGAAAAAAGGTTCAAAAATCCTTGGAAGGTCTTTTTTCTTGATACCAATTCCATTATCTATAAAGATGATTTTAACAGAGTTATCGGTTATTATTCCCTTAATTTTAATAATTCGATTGTCTTTTACGTCCTTTAGAGCATCTATCGAGTTTCTTATTATATTTATAAAACACAGTTTTATTAATTCTCGATCGACAAAAAGAATTATATTATCACTAATTTCCTGAATCAGTGAAATCTGTTTATTTTTCAACTCTTTTTTTATCACTGGAGATGAGACAACCTCTGTTATTAGAAGCTTTAAATTAGTTTCATCTTGTGAAATTTTAAATTCCCGAGAGAATAGTAAAAGATTCTTTACAATCTGTTTACATATATTAGTTTGCATTCTTATTCCATCCATCCCCTCTGATATTTGCGATGATAACTCTGAATTTTCGCTCACGAGTTCAGAAAGTACTTCTAACGTTAAATTTATGTTAGCTAAAGGAGTGTTTAATTCATGTGCAACACCCGCAGCAAGTTGACCAATGGAAGCTAGTTTTTGCTTTTCGAGAAGTTCATTCTCCATTTGTTCCCGCTTGGTTATATCTCTAATTACACATATCCAACCTATTCTTTTTCTCTCTTCATTTAATAATGGTGAAACAAACATCTCTATTGGGAAAATTTCTTTATTCTTTCTTTTCAAATGATACTTAAAACCACTTAAAATCCCTTTTTTTGTAAAAATCGAAGCAAATGAGGCTTGAAATTCCTTAAATTTCTTAGTATTTATATAAAGAAATTCAGTCGTTTTATTAGAAATTTCTTCTTTTGAGTAACCAAATATTTTTGTTACAGCAGGATTTATATCTAAAATACGTGGAGGATTTTCATTATTCAAAATGAATACAGCGTCATCAAGGCTTGTAAAAGTCTTTTCAAGTAATTCCTTTGATTTTCTTAG
>JBHLKP010000230.1:0-6173 GCA_048886525.1 Candidatus Hodarchaeota archaeon
ATAATGTTGGAGTAAAAATAATTTCAGGAAAGTATGGAAGTGATTCAGCCGCAGTAGCTTATGATGCTATCGCTCACGCAAAAGCTAAATATGCTGATGTTGTAATCATAGATACTTCTGGCAGAATGGCTGTAAATCGTGATTTAATGGAGGAGATGAAAAAGATTATTCGTGTTACGAATCCTGACTATACAATTTTAGTGGTTGATGCTTTAGCTGGAAATGATGCAACGGCGCAAGCACAGGATTTCAATAAAGAAATTCCGTTAAATGGGATAATTCTTTCAAAAATGGATGCTGACGCACGTGGAGGAGCGTTGATTTCCGTAACTTACGCTACAAATGGTGTACCAATACTTTTTCTTGGTACAGGTCAAAATTATGATGACTTAGAACAATTTTTACCAGAAAAATTTATTGATAAAATATTACGGTAGTAAATTAGAAACAGCCTAATTTGAATAAATTGCCAAAATTCTAATGAAAAAAGTGTAATGAATTGATTATTCAGTTCATTCAAACTTAGATTTTAATATCAGGTTCTTTCTCTCTAACTAGTTGTTTCAAGATTTCAGTTTGTTTTGCCGATTTAAGCAAAAGAAGACTTATAGTTGCATCTGTAATATAACCAGATTCCAATGATAAAGATATTGCTCTAGATACAGCAGTTTTTAATAAACTAGGAATTGTACTTTCCGAGATATATGCAACCTCAGGAGAAATAGCTAAAGCTAGCGCCTTTAGGTAGGCTTGTTGTAAATCTGCAATAATTTTGTTATCATCTACTTCAAGAACATAACCCTCGATAAGATCTCCATCCTCTAATACTATATTTAGTTTCAAACCCACTTTAAAAGGTAGAATACCTAGGCGAGAAAGAACTGAAGAATGGGATTCACTCACCGTTTCTCCTTCAGAAAGAACTTTTGTTGTTTTCGTTATTTTTATCTTCCCTTTTTCTATACGAGTTTGTAATCCAATTGCTCCCAATTCACTTATAATTGGTCCTGGATCCAAATTTGTCGTACCCTCAGGTATGTAAATATCAATAGGAGAGATCTGGCCTGTTTTAGCTGGCGCTGGAACTTGATTCTTATTCAAGAATTGCTGTAATTTGAATGGATTTGTATTTGAAAACATAATAGCGCAGGAACCATTTATATAGGGAATAAGTTTAGTAATATCCTCATTAATCTCTTGAGATATTTTTTCAAAGGCTAGGGCTTTTAATGTATTTTTGGCCACTTTGATCGTTGCTTCAACTTCTCCTCCTGCTCGTAATAAACTTCTAATTCCCTGTAGTGCCTTCGAGGAAATACCATTTAAATCGACAAGACCAATAACTGAGTTTTGTTCCGCTAAAAGAAGTAATGTATTAATTTGTGCTGATTTCTTTATGGAACCTTTTTCTAAATGTGTTGCTGAGACTGTCATGGTTTTCACCTTTTAATTCTTATGTTTTCCATATTTTTCTCAGTTAAATTTTCCAGTCTTGTAAGTCTTATTTCCTTTATAACTTATAGAGGCTTTTTTTTTGGAGATTAATAAGTGAATTACCCTAACAAAATTCGTTGAGGTGTTGTATTATTCTCTTTATATTTAAAAAAAGTAGTATTTCTATCCATTGATTTGGATTTAAAATCCGTATTCTTCGTCTTGTTCTTCTTCTTCACTAGATTGAATTAATTTTACTGAATCAGCATGAAGAACAATTGGAATTGTCACACTACTTGTTAACAAATCAACAGTAAGTTCTTCACGAGCCTGATATATTGAAGAAATTTTGGCCTGTGATCCTTTAAAAGGACCATCAACTATTTCCACAATATCTCCTTTTTTCAAGCCTTCAATTACAGGTGTCGGTATAAGTTGTCCTTCTAATTCTGAGACTGGAACTCTTCCTAATTGTTTGCCAACGTAATGAGCACTCTCTACAGCCTGAATTATATGTTGAACATTACCCTCTATGAATAAATATCCTTGAATCTCTGTCACTAAAACAGCCTTTACGTCAAGATCATTGATATCGGCACGATTTGCAATTATTTCGGCTGCATTAAACTCTTGTCCTTTTTTAACCTTAAAACAGAATATTCCGACTTTTTCTAGCAATAAAATCACGTTCCTGAGCTATAAACAATCAATTCCTAATGAATTAACTATATGTTTTTTCTAAGAATAACTCCGAACACAACAAGTCTAATCAAATAAGCAATTAGCCCAAGAATTGACATTCCAGCTGCTGTAATTTTAATAACTAGAAAAACTTCAGATCTATCTGGTTTTTTAGCTAATCTTAAAATCCGTATTGCCCTTTTATAGAAGCTTGCTGTTGCCATTCTACTACTATCTACTGACACTTTTATCACTTTGCTTAATATGTGCTATCTTGGAGTATAATTTGTGGTTTAATTGTAAGAGCCATTAATTCTTGCAGGAGGAGTTTAAATGCGTAAGATATTGCAATTTTATAAATACCTGTATCGACATTTCCGCAAATTGAGCAATAGGTTTGATCTTTCTTTCGATCCCATGTAGCTATAAGTCCGCATTTATCGCAAATAAAAATCTCTGTTTTATCCGATTCCTCTAAGAGTCTTTCTTTTAGTAGGAGAGCAGCTCCATGACCGATTAAACAATCCCGCTCCATTTCACCAAAACGTAATCCGCCCTCTCTTGCTCTTCCTTCTGTAGGTTGACGTGTTAAAATTTGAATAGGCCCTCTAGCTCTTGCATGAATCTTGTCTGCAACAAGATGGTGTAATTTTTGATAATAAGTTGGACCAATAAAGATTCTTGCAGGGAGTTTTTGGCCAGTCATTCCGTCATACATGACGGATTCAGCATAAGGATGAAAACCGAGATTACGAAGCTTACTAGCGATGTCTTCAGGATCAGGGGATTCAAACAATGTGGCATCAATTTGTTTTCCCTCGAAACAGGCTACAATTGCGCTCATACATTCAATGATCTGACCTAATGTCATTCGACTTGGTATCGCATGAGGGTTAATAATAAGATCAGGTACAATTCCATCTTCTGTAAACGGCATGTCCACTTGTGGTACAATGTGACCAATAATCCCTTTCTGACCATGTCTAGAAGCAAATTTATCCCCAAGTTCTGGTACTCGTTGATCTCTTACCTTTATTTTTACTAAAGTACTTCCTTCAGATGTTTCTGTTAGAATCACTCCATCTACAATACCTTTTTCACCATGACGGATTGCAATGCTAGTTTCTCGTCTTTGAGGGGTTGAAGATTCTAAGGATTCTAATTCAATATATTCTTCCAAAAATCTTGGTCTTGATGTACGACCTACTAAAATATCTCCGCCACCTACTTCGATTTCGGGTTCAATAATTCCATCAACTTCACTTAAATGTCTGTATACTTCTTTCGCGCGATAACCTCGAACTCCTTTTTGGGGAATTTCAAACCTATCTTCCTGGCCACCAAGGTATTTCTTTTCCTCACCTACATAGGATCGGAAGAAATGACTACGAGCTAAGCCTCGTTGGACACTTGCACGATTCAGAATTATCGCATCTTCAATATTATATCCTTGAAAACTTAAAATAGCTACAATAAAATTCTGTCCTGCAGGACGGTCATTGAATCCAATGACCTCCATTGATTTACTTCCAACTAAGGGAACTTGTGGAGCTTGTAAAATATGTGAGCGCCTATCAGTTCGAAAGTAGAAATTTGAAGCATATAATCCTAATGCTTGTTTTGTCATTCCAGCTTCATATGTATTACGGGGAGATTGATTGTGTTCGGCATAAGGAATGATTGAAGCGCAGATTCCTAAAATTGCTGAAGGAGAAATCTCTACATGGGTATGTTCAAGCTCTATTTCGTCAAATGTCATTGCTATGAAAGAATTTTCCTCCTCTTCAGCATCAAGAAATTCAATAACTCCTTCCTTAAGAAGGTCTGAAAATTTCATGTCTCCCCTTCTTAATTTTTCGATATGACTCAGTTTCAGCCGAGGAATAGCAATACGATCTTTACCATCAACTTCATGATCTAAAATTACTAATGGTCTCCTAACACGACCTTCGTCTGTATTTATCGAAATTAATCTATTTTCTGGAAAATATGCAATGTTTATCTCATGAAAAAGTTTTGAAGCTCTTCTAGCATCTCTAATTAAGTTGAAAGTCTCTTCAGGATGACGAGTTGTTGCGATTAAATTTCCATTTAAGAGTATGTGAACTCCTTGGTGGTCTATAGATTCTGTTACGGTGTCAACTTGACAATTTTGGAATATAAAGTCATTAACAGGTTCCTCAGGTGTTCCTATAGAAATATAAGCTTGCATTGCGAGATTTTTTACTAATCCGCAATTAGGGCCCTCAGGGGTTTCATTGGGGCAAATCTTCCCCCAATGGGTTGCGTGCAAATCCCTAGCCTCGAAATGGGCTTGACTTCGTATCAAGGGACTAATTACTCTACGTAAATGGCTATAAGTGGACATATAATTTGTACGATCCAGAAGTTGAGATACTCCTGCTTTTCCTCCAACCCAATTCCCTGTAGCAAGAGCATGTCTAATACGTTCAGTAATCACATCAGCCCTCATTGCAACTCTCAAGTTCGGTAATTTTCCTCTCCTCGCTCCTTTTTCCAATTGATATTTTATATCTCGATATAATGAATGGAATGCTACCCTAAAAAGGCTGGTTAACATTTCTCCTGCTAGTTTAAGTCGTTTATTTGCATAATGATCTTTATCATCGGAATCAATGCGTCCAAGATTGAGTTCTATAACTTTCAATGCCATTTGTGCTAAATACAAAGCTTTTTGTTGCCGATAAGTCTCATCTTTACCAACATGAGGTAATAAATAATTATCTAACACTTGTTTTGCACGTAATATTCGATATTGACGTGTTTGACCAACTGCAACTCTCTTTCCAATAAAATCTAAAGCCTCTTCTTGATCTATTATCTCAGCAGCTTCTCGAAGAGTTGGTAATAATTCTTGAATAAGTTCAGGGTCGTCTGTAACTAAATTAGCGATATTTCTATCAACAGTTACTCCAAGTGCTTTAATAAGAACAGCCAAAGGTAAAGGACGAGGGACACTAAAAAAATTAACAAGCAACCTACCATCTTTTCGTCGTTGAACAGAGACCAAAGATCGAAATCCTGCGACTGTACTAAAAACTTTAGCAACAGCAGTCGTTGAAGAACCTTTAGGACCCTCATCGACTAATACACGATTAGATACTAGGTACTCCTGAGTCACAATAACTCTTTCTGAACCATTTATTATAAAATATCCGCCAGGGTCCTCTGGATCTTCACCCAATCTTGTTAGTTCATCTCGATTCAAATTATACAGTAAACAAGATTTTGATTTAAGCATTATTGGCAAACGACCAATATAAGCAATCACGACATCTTCCTCTTTTTCTATTCCAGCGTCTACATAGACAGGTCTCATTTTAAGATTTAATGGAGCAGAATAAATTAAATTTCTAACTCGTGCCTCCATTGGATATATAGTACGTTCTGATCCATCAGCTTCTCTAACAGACGGTTCTCCAATATCAATCCCCTCCAATTTAACATAAAATCCTTCTATGTCAGGTTCAATCTTAGGACGTTCCTTAACAATATCATTTAACTTTTTTTGTACAAATTCATCAAAACTATGTAGGTGCTGCCTTACAAGTCCAAATTCAGTATACATGGACTTAAGGACTTCCCATTTATCATTATTGGAAATCTTTTCCACGAGATATAACCCTTCTTAAGTCTCCTTTATTGTTCATATTTGAGAAAATATTTTTCATATTAGAATTGGGATTTTTATATATAATATCAGTTGAGAGATACAATCTAAGCCTCTTTGATAAAGCTACATCGTAAAAGTAGGTAAACACGCAATTGTTTCGTCCCTTTATCTCAGACCTTGAGATACACTAGCTGAGCTCATCAAGAAAGGCATTTAAGACATTATTAGAGTGAATTTATATCTGATTTTATATACGTTATAGCAAAGTGAGAATATATCAGTCGTCTGTAATTGAAGCTATCTGGTTATTCTGGCAATTTAGGGGATTTATCGCATCTTTACAGAAAATAATTACAGTGATACCTATTCCAATGCATTCAATTGAAAGATAACGTTAAAAAAAAAGGTTACATTTCAAAAGGTT
>JBHLKP010000231.1:0-6159 GCA_048886525.1 Candidatus Hodarchaeota archaeon
ATTCATATATAACCAATGTAATAGTTGCTTATATTGGTGAAAATTCAGAATGAAAAAGTATATATCATTGTTAACTTTTTGTTTTCTAATAATTTCAAATCCAGCAAGCTATTCATATAGTACTGTTTCTATAATCGAATCTGAGGGAAATCCAAGTGATTTAAAGGTATTGATGATTGTAGATAATGCATTTGGTTATACATATTTCCTAGTTAAAAACTACCTTGAATCATGGGGGATAAATGTAATTACGGCTTCAGCAACAGGTTCAAAGTTAGTTACAGGATGCTATAACCAGCCACCTAATTCAACTACTGCAGATATTCTCATTTCTGATATTACCAATATTACTGAATATGATGCAATTCATATCCCCTCTGGGGGACATTGGAAATCTTTAATTGGCAAAACAGAAGTTCTTGACTTAATCAAACAAGCATATAATAATCAGGTTATTGTATCTGCATTGTGCATTGGATTAAAAGTACTTGCAAAAGCGGAGATTATTAAAAATGTAAGAATGTGTGGACATCCACTAGCTCAGGCAGATGTAACGCTTGCAGAAGGGATTTATATGGATGAAAGAGTCGTTGTTGATCAGAGAATTATTTCTGGGGGATTTGGTGGTGGTGTTCGTAGATATGATGAAGCACCAAATTTTGAAATGAGTTATATGCTTACTAAAAATATGTTAGGATATTCACCGTTTACAGATCTAGAAATCAATGCAACAAAGGACAATATTGGAATAAAGGTAAGCCTAAACAATATGGATCCATTCAATGAAATTGTTGATAATGCTTATAATTTAACAGACGTACATTTGAATTTTCGTACAACTGATAAAGAAAATTTACTTGTAAAATCATATCTATTAGTTAATACTGGTACTGGATTCGAAAAAAACATACAAGATTTAGATGAAGGTAAATATTCAATTGAATTAGCATTTGAAGATAAAAATGGATGTTTAGAATTTTATCCAAATCTTATGATTGTAGATACCCGGAGTAATAAGATTCCGGGATTTACCATTTTTTTAGGATTCATTACAATTTTTATGATTGCTTTTTATCGTAAACGACAGAAATAATAACAATGAACATTTTAAACAAGACTTCTCTGACACAAGATATGCTTTGGGTTTAGGCGCGCTTTGTATAGGACATAAAAAAATCATAATCCTAGTAGAGTAAATTGTATTATGTTCATTGAAAAATTTTATCTAAGATAGCCTTAATATCACCATATTCGTCAGTAGTTGGGAGAAGACCAGTGTCTACTTTGCTTTTCAAAGCGATCCACAAATTTTTGTTCGTCTCTAATAGTTGAATAAATCTATTTAACCTTTTTATTGCGGAATACGATTCTCCCCTAAACACGTATGAAAACGACAGAGATTCACGAGTTTGTATTACTAATCTATATTTACCTAAAGTAGCTCGCTCCATCGGACTAGAAAACACTTCTTGACTAAATGATTCTATCGCACTCAAAAAACTGCCAATAAGCTGACCTTTTACATACTCATTAGACGTAAAAGTATGATTATATAAAGTCATTCCTCCTTCCGCAATGATCAGAAGCATAATAGGGTCTTCAGGATAAGCTTCTGTTACAGCGGCTAAATTTCGGGTTTTCATCCTTCCCAAAAGCTTTTCAATTTCTCCTATCTCAAGTTGATAATCAGTTCTACTTACACCTTCTATTGTCCCAATATGGTCTAAAAGCTTATCATGTTCTCTTGAAATTGCGAGAGCTAGCTTGTTTAACCCTTTTTCCTCGGCAATTAACTGTGCTTTGTTAATATATTCCCTAGCTAGAGATATTTCCTCCTGTAAAAGTGCTAATTCAGCCTTTAACATGTAAGTTGTTGAAAGTAATGAATGTGAATTCTGCTCTTCTGAAATATCTAAGAGCTTATTTATCAGATTTTGTACATCATTTAATACTTCTAAACTCCCTGAATTCTTGTATTCAAATAATAATAATTCGCATTGATTAATCATTGCATCTGCTGTTATTTCTAGAGATTCAATTTTCTCTTTTGCTACTTGTTCGAAATATTCTTGCGCTTTAGCTTTATCTTTTAAACGAGGACTGTTCTTAAGAAGCATTCCTTGAGCTACACGATACATTTGACTCATTAACTGGACTTTATATCGTGAAGATAGCTCTTTTAATCTCATAATCTGAACTATTATGTATTGCTCTGATTTTGTATCAAGATTTAGCTTAATAACCTGATAAATACCCCATGACAATGCTAAATAATCATCAATGTCTGTACTGACTGTTATACTATGTGTATAGTATCCACACGCCTCATCGAATTTCCCTTGGGCTTGGTTGACATACCCAATGTTTGATAATATCCATACTAAAATCCATGGGTATTGCTTTTCTCTAGCAATAGTTAAACTTCTATTTAGAGATTCTAAAGCTAAAGACAACTCACCACGAATATGATAATTCCAACCAATATTATTAAGTGTAAAAGCTAAATTCTCTGTACAACCAATATTCTCTGAAATGAGAAGACTACGTTGAAGAAATTTTAATCCACGATCGAGTTCTCCCAACCAAGTGAAGTGAATCCCAAGATAACTCAGATTGACTGCAATTCCTGAATTTTCCTCAATCTCTTTTGATAGATGATAACTTTGGTTAATAAATTCAAGTCCTAATTTAGTTTCGCTTTTATAATGCAGCATTAACGATCCAAGACGAATTAATATAGCAGCAATTTCTCGTTTTAATCCTACTTGTCTATAATAATCCAAACTTATTTTAAGATTAGTAATTTCATCTTCGATATCTCCCATTATCCCATAGGTTAACGCTATACTCGAAAAAACTCCTGCTAAACCCTCAATTATATTGGATTTTTTAAATAACTCTGAACTGGTGCTTAAATAATCTAAAGAATCCTCAAATTTACCTTCTGTTCTGAGAATAATTCCTTTACAACGAAAAAACCGAGCTTTTCTTATTAAATAGTCTATTGAAGTTCGTTCGTGAATTTTATTCAGTTCGATCTCACTTTGCGATACCAATTTTTTGAATTCAGGTAGATTTTCTGGAAGAACTTCAGAATATTTAGAAGGATGTCTAATAGCTTCTGCTCCGACATATTGTCCGAGATTCCTTAAAGCTTCAGCATTTAAGATTAAAGCATCAAATTTAAGTGGTGATGAAGTATACGTTTGGGTTAGAGTAACAGCTTCCTCTGCAGATTCCAATCCTTTCTTAAAATTTCCTGTTAAAATTAGAATGTAGATTTTTAATAGCTTTATTTTAATAGTTATTTCAGCTCCAGGCGTTAACTGTTCTTCTAATTCACCCAGCTGAATTAAAGCATCATCATAATCCCCTTGTTTAACTAAATTATTAATTTCAGCGAAATTATGTTGAGGCGGAAGTAACATCATTCCTTATTACCATGATACGTATATTAGGAAATTTAGATAATACTTCTCTCAAAAGATATTAAGATTTGAGATATGAAAAACAGAAAAAGGTTGTTTAGAAATTCATCAAGATAATCTCACTACTTCAAAAATATTCATTCTCAGTTTTATTAATCCCTTTTTAAAGAGGTAATGCTAATGCCCATTCTACCTAATTCACCTACCTTAGCTGCTTATCAAGATTATGTTGCGGAATTGGAAAAAGAGCGGGGATTTGAGGAACAAACAGTTCGAGATAAATGCTTACTCCTAGGTGAAGAAATTGGCGAATTATTTAAAGCAATTCGAAAAACTGAAGGATTAAAAATTGATCCGAGCTCGGATTCAACTGAAATTTCCAATGAACTAGCTGATATATTAATATATCTTTGTGCAATTGCAAACAGGTATAATATTGATTTAGAGTCTGCTTTTCGAGACAAAGAAGTGATCAATAAAAAACGTGTATGGTTTAAAATGTAATACACTACTTGTTTATATTTCAGAAATTTACAGCAATATAATCGAATGTCAATATTAACGGTACTATTAATAAATTTGTTTTGTCAACTCGCTACTAATTGATAATTTTGGGATTAATGGTGCATTAGGATCATGGAATTCTCTAATCTTGATAGAATTATATTCAGTGTTTGTACAATCTTGATAATATTTTTTTGGATTTTCAAAGACGATTTTAATTCAATATTTCTCATTCTTTATATGGGAATCGGACTCATAATAGCAATTTTAGCATCTGAAAAAGCAGTTGGAGGAATGGAGATCCTAGGGAAGAAATTAGGACTAACCCCATATGTTTCAGGTGTATTATCAAGTCTAGCAAGTAATTTTCCAGAATTAGTAATTGGAGGATTTGCAATACTAGCTGGGCAGGTCGAGTTTGCAATAGCCTTTATTATTATAGCAACTGGATTTAATATTCTGATGTTAGGATTATTAGTCGTTATAGGTAACCTTAAAAGAAAATCAGTTATTATAATTCCAGAAGAAGTATTAGAAATCGAAGTTCCAATTCTACGCGTAGCAATAGTTATAGTAGGTTCTATATTCGTATTAGGAATTGTTCTTTTCGTGTTGGAAGTTTATGAGGTTGTAGGAGGAGTAACGCCTCAAATCCCTATTCTGCCTTATGAAGCAAATGTTGTAATGGTGCTTGTTTATCTTTTTTATTTATTCTTCATTATAAGGCACAATATACAAATGAGAAAGAAAATGGAACCACTTGAACAGAGTGATAATGAAATCTTACATCCTAAATCAGAAATAAGTAGACAAACTTTGATATTCATCTTAGTGTTAGCGTTTACTATGATTTTCTTTGCTGGTGAGATGATTTCCTCCTCTGTTGAAAGATTCCTTATTACATCTACAATTACCGAGTTTCAATTAGCTTTTTTTATTGGGGCTGCAGCTTCAGTCCCAGAGCACGCTATTGCTCTTCTTGCAGTTAGGAAAGAAAAAGAGGGAATTGAATTAGGATTAGGCAATTTACTTGCAGGTAGCATGCAAAATCTTCTTTTAATGACTGGATTAGTATCACTATTTTCATTCGTTGGGTATATACTTGGAATCGAGGGTAATCTCCCAAATGGCATCCCATTAATTCATGAGATCCCTGGAGAACATTTTGAAGTTCCAATGCCTTTCTTATTAGTCCAATTTGGATTTGCTTGGCTTTTATTATTCCTAATTAAATCCTCAATGACCGATGATAGACGGTTGGACATTTATGAGGGATTTACAATCACTATTGCCCAAATATTCGTCTTTCTCATATTCTTACGTGGAATTTTAGGATTCTAATCCATTTTAAAAGCATCAATGTTTTTTTAGAAATTTAGGATGGATTTGGCTTACAAATAGGGAAGTAATGTATAAATATCTTATTTTAACTTATTTTTATTGATCTTCTAATTGTTCCTAATTATAACATCGGTTTTTATTAAATAATTTCTAAGAAAATCTATCTAATATTAGTCTTGATATAATACAACAAAGATTCTGACAATCAAATAACAATTGTTATATTAATAGAAAAATTCGTCAATTTATACTTAAATTTGAATAAAAAACAATAACTGGCTAATTTTAAAAACAAATTAGCTCTTTAATCATTTTTTCAATAATATAAATCTATTAGGAAACAGTATAATGGATAATCCGAATTCTACACCTAGCACATATCTAAATCCACGTTACTACAGGAATTTTGTTTTTTGGATCTTTGGACATTTACTTAAACATAAAATCTTATTCGGGATTGGTTATTTACTACTTTTTATGGGAACAGCAATCAGTGTGGTTATCCCTCTAATTCTTCAGTATTTCTTTGATGAGGCTATTTATTTCGATTTCAATGCTATTCTGATCACTGGAATATTATTTTTAGCTTTATATACAGTAAATTTCGTAATGGCTTCTTTTGGAGCATGGGTAAACGCGAAATTTAGTGAACTCGTTGTAAAGGATGTTCAAGTAGAGTTTTTTGAATCTATTCACTCTAAATCAATGGCATTTCATGATACAGCACGCACTGGGGAACTTCTTTCGATGGCGACAAGTGATTCACGTCAACTTTCTTGGATGTTACTAAGCATCTTGATGTTCCTATTAGCTATTGTAACAACAGTAGCGAGCCTAGTTACGATGTACTTTTTAGACCCTTTCCTCCTAGTTGTATTTTCTATCT
>JBHLKP010000232.1:0-6141 GCA_048886525.1 Candidatus Hodarchaeota archaeon
TTTCTAATGATGATTTTGATAATGTAAAAAAGCTAGTAGATGATAAAAAATATATAGGAGCAATTCTAATACCTGAAAACTTTACTTATAACCTTGCTTCACCTCAGGGGGAGAACTTATCCGTTATTCTCTATTTAGACAATAGCAATCCTCAAGTGGGTGTTGTAGTGATACAAGCTTTTCAGGAAGCTTTTCAAAATGCTGCTGGAGAGTTCCGAAGTAATTATGCTTTAGAATTGGATTACGCGTATGGTAAGGACCTATCAACTTTGGATTTCTTTGGACCAGCAATGATAGTATATGGGGTATTTTTCTTCTCGTTTATTCTAGTAATTATGAATCTTATAGGAGAAAGAAAAGGTGGAACCCTTCCTCTTCTATTACAATGTCCATATGACAAGCTGCAAATAATAGCTGGTTATTTAATTGCGTTTTCTGTCTTTAGTATGTTTCAAACAACTATGGTAATCATGACTGCTGGTTTTTTATTTAATATCTCATTCGGAGCAACAATTCTTCATTATATTTCTTTGTATATTGCAGCAGTAATTGTAGGATGGACAGCTTTGATTTTGGCAATCTTTCTATCGTCATTTGCTCGTTCAGAATTTCAGGCCATCCAATTTGTCCCCATAGTTATCTTACCTGCCTTATTACTGAGTGGGATTGTCATTCCACTTGATCAAATTCCTTCAGAGATTCGTTGGGCTTCGTACCTTTTCCCTACAACTTATGGTGTTCATCTCCTTCGACAGATCTCAATTGAAGGTTATGTGCTAGAACTAATTAATATAGATATTATTGCACAGATAATATTTCTCTTAATTTTTCTTGCAGGAGCACGTCTAACATTAAAAGAAACTTAAATTAATAGAAATTATGACAAATATAGTAGATTATTGACTTTAAAAAAACCTAAATTAAAAATTCAAAATTTAGAAGAGGATAGATCAATTTTAAATCCCTCTTGGTTTTTCAGATTCTTTACTAGGTTACCTTAAAAAAGATACCATTTTACCATCTTCAAGAAATGATTTTTCAGACGCGATTCTCAGGAATCTAGAATCATGTGTTGCAATGATTACCGTTAACCCATATTCTTGATTAATAGTCGTAATGTAATTAATTAATGCTTCAGAAGTATTTGTATCGAGATTTCCTGTTGGTTCGTCTGCAAACAAAACTTTAGGATTCTTAACCAATTCTCTTGCGAGTGCAACTCGTTGTTTTTGACCACCGCTCAATTTAGATACCCTTTGATTAGACTTGTCTTCAATTCCAAGTCTTTTCATTATTTCTGTGACTAATACTATTCGTTTCTGGCGTGGAACTCCTCTAAACAACAAAGGAAGTTCAATATTTTGGAAAGTGGTTTTAACAGAAATTAAATTTGAATATTGAAACAGGAATCCAAATATCCAGTTCCAAATAACAGAACATGAATTTATAGGAATTTTTTTGTATGATGCGCCATTCAGATATATATTTCCATGAGAAGGTGTATCAAGCATTCCAAGAAGAGTTAAGAGTGTAGTTTTTCCTGATCCTGATCTTCCCATTACTACATGTATTTCTCCTTCAGAGAATCTTTGTGAAAAATTATCAAGTGCGATAATTCGATCTGATCCAACTGTAAATACTTTTGTTAATTCTTTCGCCTCAATAGACAAACCAATCATGTATTTTTCCCTCCTTAGTTATTAGATATTCTCATTTTACTTATTTTTAATTTTGCCTTTTCAAGTATGTATACTCTATCAGCGATTTCTTCAAAAAAAGGATCATGAGTCGTTATGATTAATCCTAATCCGTTTTTACGCTTCTCTTTTAAAACTTTAACAATTGCTGTTCTTGTTCTTACATCCAAATTTGAAGTTGGTTCATCAGCAAGTAAAAATGATGGATTATTAATGAGTGCTCGGGCAAGAGCAACTCGCTGTTTTTGTCCGCCTGACATTTCATCTGGACGGTTATTTAAGCGATCGAATATTCCTAATGATGTTGAAATTGCTTTAATATTTTTATTTCTATCGGATTCCAGAGAGCCCAAAATTCGTTGTGGAACTGCGATGTTTTCTTTTGCATTAAGGAATGGGAGTAGATTCCAGTGTTGAAATAAATAACCTATAAATTTCAATCTGTAACTTGCAAGTTGCTTTAAACTTAATCGAGAGATGTCTAATCCATTAAAATAAACTATTCCTGTTGTAGGTCGTAATAATCCTGTTATAATGTTTAATAGAGTTGTTTTTCCACTTCCACTAGGTCCTTTAACAACAATGAGTTCTTTTTCATGAATAGTTAGTGATATATTTGAAAGAATATGCAGATTACTCCCATCAGGTTCGTAAAAAACCTTATCAACGTCTTTGACATCAATTCGGTTCATTATTATTCACTTTCTGAGTCTTTATCAATTATATGCGTAATTCCAATGCATTAACAACCTTCATTCTACTTGCAATAGTGATAGGAATTATTGAAGCAATAAAAACAACTGATAAAATGAAAGGGAGAATTAATACTATATTTGTTATACAATATTCAATAACTTTGTACTGATATCTCGCTATAAAGCTAAATAGTGTGTTAATCCCCCATCTTCTTAGCAAATCCACAAATAATAGTACCAATCCGCTAATATTTCCAAGGATTATCCCAAATAGACCTATACTAAGAATTTCAATTTCAAATATCAGAAAAATATCCATTGTTCCAGCACCGCTGGTTCTATAAAGTCCAATTTCCTCTGTTCGTTCTGTAATAGCTAAAAAGATAGTAGAGATAATTGAAATAGCTACTAGTCCCAAACATACAACGGTAACAAATGTATCATAAACTAAAATACTCTCACTCATTTGAAAGTCTTCGATGATGACCAGAATCATGGAATATCCTCTTATAATAACAACTAAGATTGTAGTAAGTGTTATACCTAGGATAATGATTAAAAATCTAATTATTCGACTTTTAATGTTATTTAATGCGATGGAAAATAGCATTAACAAGTTTCTATTATTCTTTTCAGTAGTGATGGTGGAAATACTTGTTTCTGTATCATTTTCCACGATTTTTATCTCCTCAAATCTCTTATAGATTGCAGTATATTATTAAATTGTCTAAAAAAATGACTTATTGCCTGTTTATAACAATAATTATTGTATAATAAATACTCATACGAACCCTTAAATGTTATTGAATCTGATAATTCATACCTTTGTGATTTTAGAAGGAAAAAAGTGGAATGAATCATTATTTGATTAGTATGATATTTTTAATTATTATCTTAATGAATTTACAATCTGAAACTATCCATTCTGAAATAAAACAGAATAGTGAATCGATTGAACATCTGAATGGAGTTAGCAAAAAGAAAGCTGTTATTGATGACAATTCACTCTATTATTTCTCGAACTTATTATACTCTGACCCAGAAAAAGCAAAACAATATATAGAAAGATTTCATAACAACAAATCTATAAATAATAGCATAAACACGTTTAATAAAGGAGAATTTTATTATAATGGCTTATATGTGAATGGTTCGACATTTGAGTATTTTACGAAGGCTTCAACGAGTGCATTTATTCTCTTTTTTAAAACAAATGATACTTTTTCAATGAAATTTTCATTTAGTAGTTTAATTGGCTTTTCGATAAGTACTCTGGGAACTTACAAATTAAATAAAACAGATCCAAAAAGTAATCTTACGATTCGTGACGGTGATTTTCTTGCTATTTGGGCTATAGCATTCACTTCTGACTATCCAATGGTATCAAACTTCACTTTTATTCCAATTAAAACCTCTTTAAATTTAAACCAACCTTTGATTCTGTATAATTTTGATATATTCCTTCTTAAAGTAGGATTTTTATCTTTTACTGGGATTTCACATCTTGATGCGTCCTTTCATAATCCTAAGTATTTACGAGAAGGAATAGAAATCTCTCTCTTAACAGTTCAAGCTTTTGATCATGATTCTGGATCTTTATTGATAGAAATGCCACTTCCATACGTAAGTTTTGCTATAGAAGCCGGGAGTAGAGATATTTTTTCTTTTATCCCAATAAATCGTACTCTTGATGTAGTAATCTATTTTCACACAAAAGAGGTAGATTGGGTTACAATTAACCTTCATATAGGGGAACCACTAGGATATCAGAATGAAAATGTTTCATTCGTTATGTTAACTCATTATATTGCCAAAAAATTATTGAAAGAAACAGAAGAATTAGAATACAATTTTACTTCTTTGGGTTATAATTTAGATAGGTATAAATCATTATTAAAACGAGCTGAATATTTTTTTAATACCTCTAATTATCATCTTGGCATTGCTAGTCCAATATTTGAATTTAATGAAGTAGATTGGGGAACTGAAGGAAATAAGGCTCTTTTTGAAGCTGAAGTATCTATTGGTAAGTGTCAACGATATTCTTCACTAGTAACGAAATATATTTTTAATCTTCAACAAGATCCTGTAATTTATATGATGGTAATAATTTTTCTAATGTCAATATTTCTTTCCTTGTTTACATCACTTCTATTTTTTAGAAAAACCATAGGTCGAATGGTATGTTCACTAACTGTAACTGGTCTAACATTTTTAGTAAATATTTTAGTGAATCCTACTATAAAATTTGCTATTGATCAAGATTCAATCCTTTTAATAACTACTTCTATTAAGATTTCTATCTATTATCTTCTCCTATTAAGCTCTTTATTAGTAACTAGTTGTTTATTATTGGGAATTCCTTTTCTTTCAAGATTTTTTTCAAGAGTATCCTTAGTTTTCGAATTTATCTTGCGAAATATAAAGCGACAAAAATTTCGCTCTTCAGTTTTTTTTATTACATTGACATTAATTACTATGAGCTTCACTCTTTTAGTGTCAGTAGCTTACAAAGGAGATGTTATTAGTACAGGGATTCAGCGATATAGTTCTTATGAAGGGATAGAGATAGCTAACATACAAGAGTCCATTAATGGAGTCGATTTGGTATTCCCCCAGCTTAAGCGTATACCAGAAGGATTATTAGTGACAATAAACGCGAGTTTGGAAATTTACGGAATCCGAAATACAACTAGTATCCTCCAGCGTGATTTTTTGACGGGTACCTATTCTAGGAATACTGATAACTATCAGACATCAACTATAGAAATCAAATCAAAGAATAATGTTACAGTTTCTTTAAAAAACTATTTTGCAACTATTCCCAGCATAGAGGCTAGTTTTTCACAATTAAATTCGTGTATTATTTCAGGAAAATGGTTATCTGACACGAATAACATAACAAATTTAAAATATTCTACTACTTTATTACCAATTGAGTTAGCTCAAGAACTGAAGGTAGAGATCAACGATTCAATCGATTTTCACTATTTGAGTAACAATATTTTCACAAATGCCACATTTAATGTTATTGGAATTATTAATACAACACAGATGGCAGGTATTATCGATATTGATGGTGGATCTATTGTTCCTTCAAAATATATTTTCAATGATCAGGGTTATGTAATTGAAACAATTCCATGTAGAGGTAGTGAATTTATTCTTTTTGATTTTCTCTGGTGGAGATCAGCCCGCGCTGCTTCATATTCAGAACAACTTGAATTCACTCAAATTTCTCGTTTAGGGTCGACGAAAATAATTCTAAATACAACAGATATGGATTTTGGAATCGATCTAACAGATCGTCTTGAAGGTTATGAGGTACAATTATCATCAAAAGGTATCGTATATGACTTAGAGTTTGCTATTGTGCAATCAATAGAGGGCTTAGTCCCACAATTACTACCCGTCCTAATTGCTGTACCGATAATTTCTCAGAGTGTCTATAACTCCCTTTGGGAGCGACGTAAAGAAATTAAAATCTATGGAACAATTGGAATGCCTCTCTGGTCTCTTATCCTTATGATACTCATTGAGTTTGGAATTTTAGCATTAGTTTCAGGAGCTATTGGTTATTTATTAGGATTGTCAAGTTTTCCAGTCTTAAGTGAATTTGGGTTAACAGAATACTTAACTCAAAAAACTGGTTCATTATACGCCATTCTTTCATTCATTCTCAGTATTTCAATTAGTTCTTTAGCTACGTTCCCATTTATGGTCAAAGTAATATCTGAAATAGTCCCTCG
>JBHLKP010000233.1:0-6133 GCA_048886525.1 Candidatus Hodarchaeota archaeon
ATTTCCAGAGAAAAGTGTTTTATCAACAGAGGAATAAACAAAGATTTCCCCTGCAAGTGCGGCTTCCAGTTTTAAAGGATAAGAATCTGAACCAAGTCTTTTAGTTTTTGAAAAACCTATTGCTGGAACGAAAATTTCATTATTCATAAGACTTTCCTGCAGTTTATTGTCTTCCGGTATTTGTCGTATGATCCATTCTCTATAAGACGCGTCAACTCCCTTTTTAAGATTTGTTCGGATCCCTGATTTCGTTGCTGATGAACTGACAACTGTTACATCTTTAAATGCGGTCATACCCCAAATAAAATCCCATGATTTACTAATTAGGATTAAATGTGAGGTTTTTTTCTGAAAGTGCTTTTCCATATCCCTTCTAAATTTCAATGCAACATCTACTATTGGACTACTATTAACAAAAATAAGAGAGTCCGGTAGGACGATACAACTCAAATTCGAATAAAAATACGGTCGAATTAGCTTATTTGTTTCTTCGGTCATCATCGCAGTCATAATAATATTTGGTGTAACCTCAATATAATTTAGATCGATTGTCATTCTATAATCCTCTTAATTATAATATAGATGCTCTTTTAAATATTGGCCAGTAACCGAATTCTGGATTTCAACAATTTCTTCTGGTGGACCTTCAGCAACAATATACCCACCTTCATTTCCTCCTTCAGGTCCGAGATCGATAACATAATCAGCCATTTTGATGATATCGAGATTATGCTCAATGACTATGACGCTATTTCCCGCATCTATAAGTTTGTTTATGGTATTAAGAAGATTCTTTATGTCTGCAAGATGTAGACCGATTGATGGTTCATCAAAAACATAAAGATTATGTTGTTGACGCTTAAGTTTGCCCAGTTCATTAGCCAGTTTGATTCTTTGAGCTTCCCCTCCGCTTAGAGTTGTTGAAGACTGGCCAAGTTTCAGATATCCAAGTCCAAGATCCTTCATCACTTTTAGTTTATGGTATATAAGACGAACATCTTTGAAAACCTCTATTGCCTTTTCTACAGGTAATTCTAGGATTTTTGCTATATTTTGACCTTTATATTCAACTTCCAGTATTTCTGCTTTGAATCGCTTCCCCTTACACACTGGGCATAATGTTCGAACATCAGGCATAAACTGCAAGTAAGTTATAATTTCACCAATGCCCTCACATTCATCACAACGGCCGGAATCTTTTGAATTATAACTAAAAGTACTCTTCGTATAATGACGTTTCTTTGCTTCAGGAAGATTAGAAAATATGTCACGGATTTTATTATAAATGCCAATATAAGTAGCTGGATTAGAGCGAGATGTTCTTCCTATTGGGGATTGATCCATTAATCTTACATCTTTAATATATTCCAATCCTTTAATCTCCCTATATTTTCCAACAGTAACTCTACGATCACGAAAATGAGAAATAAGAGCATTTGTTAAAATATCATTTACTAAACTACTCTTTCCTGAGCCTGATACACCAGTTACACAAACAAACATACCTAATGGAATTTTAACGTTTAAATTTTTGAGGTTATTCTCTGATGCTCCTAAAATAGTGATATACTTGTCATTAATAGATCTTCTCTCTTTTGGAGTTTTGATAGTCTTTACTTTAGAAAGATATTGACCTGTGACAGAGCTAGAGATTTTTTTAATATCATCGACTGTTCCTTCAGCGACAATTTCTCCCCCCTTATCCCCAGAACCAGGACCGAGATCTAAAATCCAATCTGCTGCCTCCATCATCTCAATATCGTGCTCAACTACAATTATTGTATTACCAATATCCCTTAATTTTTTCAAAGTGTTGATTATTCTATAATTGTCTCTCTGATGAAGTCCAATACTTGGTTCATCAAGAATGTAAAGCATTCCCATCAATCCTGAGCCTATCTGTGTAGACATCCGGACACGTTGAATTTCCCCTCCTGACAATGTATGGGCATTCCGATTTAAACTGATGTAACCAACTCCTATCTCACAGAGGAGGTCTAAACGTTTTTTAAGCTCTTCAATAATCGGTTCTTCAATATGCTTTCGTTCCTGATCTATTATCAGTGCATTTAGAAATGGTCTCAATTCAGTAAGTGTCATTTCACCGAGTTCATGAATATTTTTTCCATTTATCCGAACTAACAATCGTTGTGGTTTTAATTTTGCACCCTGACAATCAGGACAGATAACATTTGTCATTCCACGGAAATAAATGTGATCATCCATTGTTCTTGCTGATCGTTGGGTCTCGTTTCGTACCCTTTCTTTGTACCATCTATCAATGGGTGGTATAAGCCCTTCAAATGCCACTTTTTTGCCTACATTCGCAAATTTTTTTGATAAATCAGGTGGTTGAAGAAGCTCAAATCGTTCACCTTTTGTTCCGTAAAAAATAATTTCTTGAAATTTCAATTCAAGATCTTTAAACGGGATATCTAAACTAAATCCATAGTGTATTGCTAAACTCCAAATGACAAGATATTTGAAAGGATGTCCTAAAGTAAATATACTTTCGTTAATAGCTCCTTTCCGAATGCTTTTATTTTTATTCTCAATAACTAGCCATGGAACAGCTCTTCGGTATACCCCAAGACCTCTGCAAGTTTGACAAGCACTATCTCCTTCATTTGGAGAAAAATACCAAGGTAAAAGTTCCCCCATGACAATATGGTGTGTTGGACAGGTAAAATCACTATAAAAGTCTCCATCTTGACCTTTATCCTGTGATACATTTACTTTTATGTAACCTTCCCCGATTCTCTGGCATTCTCGAATCGTGTCCAGCATAATCTGATGTAGATCAGAATTTACTTCAAATTTATCTATAAACGCTTCAATCTGATATTCTTTTTCTTCATCTAAATCAATCTGCTCCCCAATGTCAAATGCCTGTTTATTAATAAGAATCTTCCCAATCCCTAGTCTCCTCAAGCTATCGAATAGATATCTATAGTCTTCATCATAAATTTTGAACACTGGAGCATAGATTTCCACCATAGTGTTTTGAGGTAAAGATAGTATTTTTTCAACAATTTGATTAGCAGTCTTAACCGTTACCTCCTTTTCGCAATAAGGACAATATGCTTTAGCTTTTGTTGCATAAAGGAGCCTTAAATATGTTGAAATATCCGTTAATGTACCAACAGTAGAACGATAATTCCTTAGACTTTTGTGTTGTTCAATCGAGACAACAGATGATAATCCAAATACAAAATCAACATCAGGCCTTCTGACTTGAATAACGCGGGATCTTGCATATGTTGATAAAGATTCAAGAAATAACCTCTGACCTTCACCAAAGATTACATCAAACGCTAGACTTGATTTTCCCGAGCCACTAACCCCAGTCACGACAGTCATTTTATTCCTAGGGATTTTTGCATTAATATTCTTTAGATTATTCTGACGAGCTCCAATGACCTCAATTGTTTGTCTCATCTTTATTCATCTCCTCCTATATAATAAACTGTTATCTCATCAACAGCAACACGACTTCTCGATGTGATCCTTTTCGGTTTCACACCAGTCATCAAGAATCCTTGATCACAGAGCCAACTAATCGATTCGACAAGCGTCAACCCTTGAAAACCTGTTGCTTTCTTGAAATGTAAATCTAGTTCAGAATGAGTCCTCTCGCCAATACCATCGTTTAAATAATCAAATAATGGTTCGAAAAAAATCTTAATATTCACGATCAGATAGTTTTCTATTAGTTTTAAAGCATATTCAACGCTTTCGTTTGAAAACCCTTTCTTGAATACGTTGTTTATTAAATTTTTAAGAATTTCATTTTTCGAGGTTTCTTGTGCTTGAGTTAGAATATCTCTACCAGGAATTTTTCCCTCAAGTAGAATTAAAATACGTGCAATATCTTGAGTAGCTAAAATTAACCAGTTGATACTTTTTTCAATGGATTCTTCAACATATAGCGCTTTTCTAATTTTAAAAAGTGCTCCAACTAACATTTCAGAGCGTACTAGTATCTGTAATCTTTTATCTCGCTCTGCTACGCTAAACATATCTCTATTAAACTCTGAAATTCCTCTATCAGTAGAATGTATTAATTTACTGGTAGAAAGCATATGATGCATTATACTGCCTTGAAGAAATCTTTGCTGGCTACGGCGATAATCATTTCTTGATACAATATATGCATTTATCTGCACATTATTCTCCTGAATTATTATTAAATCCTGTAATACTCTGTCCTCATTTGTTACAATAACCATATCTATATCCGATTTTTCCCATACAATCCCATTCGTATAACTACCAAGGACAAATATGGCTAGAATGCTATTATCAGTGTTTATTCTATCAATAAAAAGGGCTAGAGCTTTATCAAACTTCTGACGTAAATTTTTATCTTCAACCAAATTATTTCCTCCGGCTAATAGAAGAAATTAAATATCTTACAGCAGAAAAATCCCTCTTCAAGAGAGGAGATTTATTCCAATAGATATTTCTATTTAAAAACTCTTCTCTATAAAAGTATTTTTTTCATGGCAAGCCAGAGGATTTTTAATTTGGTAATTAAAAAATTACCAAGCCAAATTTTAGCCAATCATTAAATTTAATTTGATCAAACTTAAAACAAAATTGTTTATATAGATTTCGATTGTGGTATTTTATGAATCAAATGTTCGAACCAACTTGTTCGGATTATAACTTTTTATTCTTGTTCTTGTACATAAAAATTAAATGCTTATGATTTCTTCTGGGATATTAAAAACATAACGTTCTTCAGGAGTAAGGTTCCGCAAACCTCCCTCATTGTGTAGCTTCTCCAAAAAAAGTATAGCATCACTTAAGGTTATTCCTTGAGTTGTAAGAGAAGATATTAAAGTTAAAGCATAGAAGATTTGGAGGCCCTCAATGAATGAAGGAACATTACGGATAATTTGATAGATTTTCTTTTCTTTTTTCTTAACCATATTTAATTTTGCTCTCAGAATTTCATTCTCTACTAATAATGGTTTAAGAAGTCCTAAAGGAAGATTATTATAAATAATACCTTTAATTTCTTCTTTTATGTCTCCATTTAATACTGAATCTAAATCACTTGGCTTAAAGCGTCTTTCTATTTGTTTATGAATAATAACAAGCCTTTCAATGGTGTATTTACTTAATTTTCCAGAGGATATCAAGCTAAGAACACTGAATTTTCCTTGGTGTGAAAAAATACCAAATTTTCCTCGCTCTAAAATATCAAATTCTCCTTCCTTCAAAGAATGATCAGACACCTGATCGACAAGAGTTGACATAGCAGTGGTTATACCTGCAATTAAATCTCCATCTTGGTCTTTTAATCTGAAATTTTCCCCATAAAATAAAATACCATTGTTATTTCGACATAAAATTCCTCTTAAGTTTAAAAGATCTTTAAATCTACTTTCAATTTCGTGCTGAATATTCTTTTGAGCTTTTTTGCGATTCTGATAAGTCTTTAAAGAAATAAGAGTGATACTAACGAAAACTAGTAATATAAAAGCGATTACAATAAGGAATGGATTATCAAGTATTGAATTTTCAGTACTTCGCTTTTTGAATTGATAAATTTCTATAAAATTCTCAGGTGTTGTACTAAATCCTGCTTGGCCTGAAGCTGTTTCAGAAGAAAAAACGGTAATGCTATTAATCCCCTTAGCTCCAACTGTATATTCTTCTTTGACTATGAATTGAGCGATCCCCCTCGAGTTTCCTAAAAGTTGAGCTTCAGTTGTATTGTATAAAGTCTTGATGTTTCCATTTTCATATAGTATTTCGACTTCAAAGTTAACTTCAACCCCATCTAAAGATTTTAATAATAATCCTGAACCAAAACCAGATACATTGGTTATTAATGATTCATATTCAAGTATAGCTTCGATTTTAAATTCTGATCCTTGAACTATCTCTTCAGGAACTATTTCTATTGATATCAGTATTTTTCTACCTATCATGTTTAATGAGATATCTATAGATTGGTTTTCATATCCATAACAGTACATATGGAGACGAAAATTTTGTATTCCTTTATTAAAATCTTCAGTCGCGATGGTAATTGTAAATTCATCTTCTATAAACTCCTTTATGGAATAAGGAATTAGTTGGCTTCCGTTAAAGAGCTTTATTTGCTGTTCTAGATTCGATA
>JBHLKP010000234.1:0-6121 GCA_048886525.1 Candidatus Hodarchaeota archaeon
GTAATATCTCCTAAATGAAGAAAAAGAGTGACATTTTTAATTTTATTAATTTTTTCAATTCCTTTGTTGAATGCTTTTATATTAAATTCAGTACCCGACGGGGTTATGTGTGTATCTGAAATAATTACAATTCTTTTCTTGGTTTTATGATTCGTTTTCATTTTAACTGTCTGATCTAATGCCATAATATCCCTCTTCAATCTTTCTTTAATTTAATTGGATGCCTTAAATAAATTGTATTTTATTCTAATACATCATCGAAGTTTGTATATAAATGAGCTGAAAGTTACGCATTTCTTTTTAATTAACATGCTTTAACTATTTATCATAACATTAGTAACAACATTTAAAAAATCTATTGCTAATTCATTTTGAATTAAGCAAATATTTTTTTAGGTTTCAAATATAATAGATGGTTTTATTATAGTATTATAGTCATTGTTTATTTAAAGAAGATATGTAAAAAAAATAAAATATTATACTTCTTATTCAGCCAGCGTTTTTTCTTCCTTCTTTTGTTTCTTCTTCATTTCTTTATAAGAATAATAAGCATCTTCTAAGACATTTAAGAATTCAACTAAAACTTTGTCTGCTTTTGACTTAACATCATATTCTTTAATAATTGTATTTAAGATATATTTTGGAAAGAATGTGGAAACCTCAAAGTCAGAAACTAAAGCATAATATTCAATACCTTTAGATCTTTGAAAAACAACAATCATTTGATTATCCCATAGTGTTTTTAAAGCTTTATCTAAGTCATGAACGCCTTTCTTCTTTAATTTTTCAAGTTCATTTCTGGTAGCAAACATGGTTCTTAATAATTTTAAGCATTCATAAACTTGAGGATCCATCACTAACTTAATTAGTTCCAAATTGTCTTCTTTTGATGGACTATAATCTTGAAAAAAATTTTTAACTGTAATTTCATACTCATTTACAAATTTCTCTGGCAAGCCTTTCTCTACAGGGTTTTTCAACAATTTAGTAGGGGGTATTCTAGTCATTAATATATCATTTAAGAAGAAAATTAATTCTGATGGCATGCCTTTAACCGATGCTTCTTTAATAATATCCTTCCTAATTAAGTCAACCAAAAGAGCATCTAAGTCTACGAAACCGTGTTTATATTGATCTCTTAACCAAATCATAAGTTCTGATTTTGAAACAACTCCTTCTTCTCTGAGTCTTTCTATAATCATTCTTTTAATTTCATCTTGATAAGTAACAGCAAGCTGCTGCTCTCGATTCAAGGTTGGAAAGATTGAAAGACGTTGAAAGAGAGAGGGAATCATAGGCACAAATTCTTGATGCTCAATGTTTTGTAATATAACTCTCGAAATATCAGATAATCCTGCTTCATATGCATCTGGATCGTCGTCTAAGCTTAAGAGTAAGATAACATAAATACGTTTGTCAGGTCCTGCATAATAAGACATAATATTCAAAGAGCCTACCATTATACTGATAATTCCAGCTTCACTGCTATACTCATGCGTACTGTAGATCTGCATCAAGGTACTGTCCATAACATTAATTTCTTCTGGATATTTAGCCTCAATCTTAGTTCCAACACGATCGTCCCATTTCATAACTAATAATCCTACAGGCATTTTTTATTGAACAACTCCTTTTTGTGTCATTATTCCTTAGGTCGCTTTTGTTTTTTAAATTTATACGCATTTATTTTGGCCTTCTTAGCTTTGACTTTTGCTAGATTTTTCTCACTAAATTTTATTCCTAAGGTTTTATTTAGTGGAACTCCGACTTTATCCCAATCTTTCCTGTACTTTTTGAAGAATGCTTCATCTCTGTAAGGATATACATAATGTACTGGCATCTCACTGCCTTTCTTAATAATACTTTTTAAAGCTTTTATTTTTTTCACGAAATTGGGAGTTTTCACAATTCTTAGCTGTCTATAGGCTAATATGCTACCAACGGCACTAATGATTGGAATTACTGTCGCTAGAATTATTAGCAATCTGATATCTTCTGGTGGTCTTATCGAGTTTATATCTATTTCCTTGCGTTTGAATTCAAATTCATCATCGGCGTAAACTGTAATAACAAATGTAAAAGTACCCTCAGGAACCTCTTCCAATGTAACCTCATATATTCCATCTTCTTTTTCGTCCATCTCTCCGTCACCATGCTCCCAAGTATATTCAACTATCGCACCTGTTATGACATCGCCGAAATCTAAATCTTTTAATTTAACTCTAATTTTAACATCTTCTCCGGGTTTTATGTCTATCTCGTCATTATCGTAGTCCAAAAGCTCGATTTCAGTTATTATTCTTCTAACAGTTATTGCAAATGTTTCTTTTTGGGAACCGTAATGAGGCTTACTAGCAGATATAAATAAATATCGGACTCCAATATCGATTGTTGCGGTATTTATTACAACCCAATACCGAGAATCTTGGGTTAAGTTGATCGATAAGCCCTCTCCATAAAGCGTTACTATTGAACCATCAATAATTTTTCCAGTTTCGGCATCTGTATAATTAACCTCAAATCTTAGCAATTTTCCATAAGCAATTGTCAAACTTGTATCACTTGTTTTATCTACACCATTAATATAGTATTTTATCTCTGTTAACTTATCGATTACTCTGATCGTAAAAGATATTGGTTGCGAAGAATGATTATCAGCTTGAGCAAGGACAGATAGAATATGAGTATCTGTAGTTTCGGCTAAATGTGATGTATTTAACATATAATAATAATAACCAGGTGAATATTCTGTTAAATTTAAATCCCCAGTAAGGCCTCCTCCAGCTATTTGCATTGTTGCTCCACTAACTATAGAATTTAGAACTGAATCTTTATATATTATGGTTATATTTACAGTCACGTTTGTATACGCATTGATGACTGCATCTTGAAACTTTTCAACTCCATCTATAAATAATTGAGAATATGCATCCGCCTCACTTACTATAACAAAAATTGATACTGATTGAACTTCAAAATTAGGTTTCTGAGCTAAAATGGTTAAATAATGACGTCCTACTCCTAAACTTACTGTATTTATTGTTAAATTGTATCTTTGTCCATTTTCTTTAAGCTCATCTGAAATTTCCGTTCCTTCTATTGTTACGGTAGCACTTCCAATGTGTGTCCCGTCTGGATCTATCTTATATGTAATTGAAACGTTCAATACTTCATTCCATTTCAAGCTGATGGATGTTATATCCTGTTCATTTAAGGATACATTTAGAAACGTTTCTTTTGCTATTATCTCTACTGTTAAAGTTAACGTTTGGGGTTGATAATTAGCTCTTAATGCATAAATGGTTATGAAATTTAGTCCTGGATTCAACTCGTTCGTATCCAAAGTTAAATTGTATTGGAGAAATGTCGGATGCTTTTTAATATTCCATGATTTACTAGGAATAGTTGCATTGATTGAAGCGCCAGCAATGAAATCGTAGGGTGATAATAACTCTTTAAAAGTTACAGTAATATTTATTACTTCATCGATGGTTCGTTTAATTGAAGGTGTGGCCGTTAAGTCTAGTTCATCAATATATAATGTTAAATTAGTCTGTATTTCTACTATAGAAATTATGAGCAATATAGATAGAGTCTCATAATTATCTGCTTGGGCGTAAATGGTTAAAAAGTTAATTCCTTGATTTAAATCTGTCGTATTAATAAGAACTGAGTAATTGTTGTGAACATTAAAATCTAAAAGTTCAGAAATTCCAGAACCATTTATGGATATTAAGGCGCCTGTAATAGGATTATGAGGAGATAATTCTTCCTTATAAGCAAGTGAAATATTTAATAGTACATTTACAGTAAGCGTAATATCTTCATTCCCCGTATAATTTACCCCGTCCAAGAATAGATTATAAAGCGATCCTTTTTCAGCAACATAGACAGTTATATCCTCAGAACTCAATGTATAATTGTCTTGTTTAGCATTTATCGTTAAAGTCCTAACGCCAAGACTAATATTCTCAGCAGGCAATAGAATAGTATATTGTTGACCGTACCGAGTTAAAGATTTTGTCTCAGCTAAACCCCTAAGCTCCACTGTTGCATTATCAAGATAGTTGCCGGTTTCATAGTCTCTATACCACACTGTTATATTTAAAGTTTCTCCTATTTTTGTTTGATAAATCTCTGAAACTATTGATGTTATATTAACATCAGTTATTAAATAAGTTTCTCTGTTGGCAACAGTTATGGTTATTAGCTCTGAAGCAGAAGTATAGTTACCTTTAGTGGCAAGAATCGTTAAATAGTGAACTCCAATGCCTAAATCGTAGGAATTAAGGACCACCGAGTAGTTTTGAGTGTCATAAGGCAACTGTTGAGTTGGAATTCCCGAGCCTGCTATCGTAACATAGGCATCCATTAAAAAGGTTCCTGTAGCCGTATCGTTATAAGCGATAGAAACGTTGAAAGCTTCATTCCACGCAATTTCGTATGTTTTTTCGGTCGTTCGATCTTCAAGATTTATGAAAATATCATCAATTAAACTAGATCTATCCACAACAGTTATAATAATATTCACTGAAGCAGAAGTATAGTTACCTTTAGTGGCAAGAATCGTTAAATAGTGAACTCCAACGCCTAAATCGTAGGAATCAAGGGTAATTGAGTAGTTTTGAGTGTCATAAGGCAACTCTCGAGCCGGAAATCCCGAGCCTGCTATCGTAACATAGGCGTCCATTAAAAAGGCTCCTGTAGTCGTATCGTTATAAGCGATAGAAACGTTGAAAGCTTCGTTCCACTCAATTTCGTACGTTTTTTCGGTCGTTCGATCTTCGAGATTTATGAAAATATCATCAATTAAACTAGATCTATCCACAACAGTTATAATAATATTCACTGAAGCAGAACTGTAGTTTATCTTAGTGGCAAGAATCGTTAAATAGTGAACTCCAATGCCTAAATCGTAGGAATTAAGGACCACCGAGTAGTTTTGAGTGTCATAAGGCAACTGTTGAGTTGGAATTCCCGAGCCTGCTATCGTAACATAGGCATCCATTAAAAAGGTTCCTGTAGCCGTATCGTTATAAGCGATAGAAACGTTGAAAGCTTCATTCCACGCAATTTCGTATGTTTTTTCGGTCGTTCGATCTTCAAGATTTATGAAAATATCATCAATTAAACTAGATCTATCCACAACAGTTATAATAATATTCACTGAAGCAGAAGTATAGTTACCTTTAGTGGCAAGAATCGTTAAATAGTGAACTCCAACGCCTAAATCGTAGGAATCAAGGGTAATTGAGTAGTTTTGAGTGTCATAAGGCAACTGTTGAGCCGGAAATCCCGAGCCTGCTATCGTAACATAGGCATCCATTAAAAAGGCTCCTGTAACCGTATCGTTATAAGCGATGCTGACGTTAAAAGCTTCGTTCCACGCAATTTCGTACGTTTTTTCGGTAGTTCGATCTTCGAGATTTATGAAAATATCATCAATTAAACTAGATCTATCCATAACAGTTATAATAATATTCACTGAAGCAGAACTGTGGTTTATCCTAGTGGCAAGAATCGTTAAATAATGAACTCCAACACCTAAATCGTAGGAATTAAGGACCACCGAGTAGTTTTGAGTATCATAAGGCAACTGTTGAGCCGGAAATCCCGAGCCTGCTATCGTAACATAGGCATCCATTAAAAAGGCTCCTGTAACCGTATCGTTATAAGCGATGCTGACGTTAAAAGCTTCGTTCCACGCAATTTCGTACGTTTTTTCGGTAGTTCGATCTTCGAGATTTATGAAAATATCATCAATTAAACTAGATCTATCAATAACAGTTATAATAATATTCACTGAAGCAGAACTGTAATTCACTTGATTGGCAAGAATCGTTAAATAGTGAACTCCAACGCCTAATTCATAGGAATTAAGGACCACCGTGTAGTTTTGATCGTCAAAAAGTAAAGTCTTTGCCGGTAATCCCGAGCCTGCTATCGTAACAGTGGCACCCATTATGAAGGCTCCCGTAACTGTATCATTATAAGCGATGCTGACGTTGAAAGCTTCGTTCCACGCAATTTCGTACGTTTTTTCGGTCGTTCGATTTTCGAGATTTATAAAAATATAGGGGATAATAGTATCCCTATTATTCACTTCAACTCTAATTACAAC
>JBHLKP010000235.1:0-2941 GCA_048886525.1 Candidatus Hodarchaeota archaeon
AATTTCCTCTTAAAAAACGGATTGAAAATACTATTTCGCATAATTGCTTTATTTCATTGATTTTACTTCCATTAATACTTCTCATCGATATATTAGCACATCCTATAGCATTTTTAAGACCATGGGCAGACTGGCTTCTCCCAAATATACTTTTTCTACTCCTTTATATCTGGATTTTTGGTTTATTGTTCGGAATTATTTATCCGATTTTACCTTTTAAATCTGGATTTTTAAAGGGAATTATTATTTCAATTATAATTGCCCCTATTTGTGCTCTTCTTTTCTTTAACAACTCAAATCTTGATCTATTCATGAGTGTGAGTACACTCTTGTTTTATAGTACGGCTATAAGCACAGATTTCGATGGATTCACACCATTATATGGAATGGATTTTTTTGAAAAAGATTTGATAATTTTAGCAGTATTTTCAATCATAATAGTGCTAGGATTGATTATCGCGCCTTTATTGATATAAATGGAGCTGGTATAATTGGTAATACACTACAATGAGAAACTTTGTATATTATGTCAGTTTTGTATTGAGGTATGCCCAAGAGGCTGTTTTGAGCTTGATATTAAAACGAATAAGATTAAAATTCTTTTTCCTCTTCTCTGTCTCAATTGTAAAGCATGTGAGATTAATTGTGAGGGTGATGCGATCAAAATAGAAAAAGCTCTTTTTAAAGATTTTTTTGCTCAATTAATATAGTTAGACTATTTTCTCTACCAAATATTAATTGAAAGCTCTTCTATGTCTTATTTCAGGAAAATAAGTTATCAATATATATCAGGAATGATTTTTAGGCTATTTAGCTAATACTATGAAGAGAACAGCTATTGGAACTTAAATTCAGGAGTTAATTAGACTAGCCAGCATGCTATTTTCTTTAAAATCTTAGTTAAGATCAACGATTATACCGTTAGATTTCTTTATTAGTTAATTCAGAAATTAAATAGCAGATACAAAGACTCATAAATTGAATAAATATTCCTCAATCCATTCTACGTGAAAAATATATCCTTTGCTTTTTTATATATGTTCTCCAACCCATATCATTTTGTTATTTCTTTCTTTTTACTAGAAGACATATGTATCAGCAAAATTATGACTCCATAATAAATAAGGATTCTTATTTTTAATTGATCAGACGTTAATTTATCCTTTCTGATCAATTCTTACTTATATAGTCTTAATATTGCCTTAATATCTCTATTTTATACAATCCAATATCTTTTTGCACTATTCTTTATTCTTAAATTGATATCCGCTTTTTTTGTTTTTTCAATAAACATAAGATATTTTAACATTCAATTTAACAACAATCAAAATTGCTAATAGCTGTGATGCACATGATTATTTCTAATAGAAAAATGATTTCATCTGTGATAATAATCTCTTTTACTTTTATTAGCCTTCTTTCCTGTTGTAGTTATAAAGATTCTTCAAATTCGATTACTAGCAAAAACATAATAGAAGATTCTTTCCTAAATTCATTGAAAATCAATCAGAATGAAAACGAAACAGTTGGTTTTGTAGATCGTCAAAATGTTTCACTTTTTATAACAAATTTCATAAACGAACAGCTTACACAAATTCCTATTGCAGGTGGGGCTATTTCTATTGTTAAAGATGGTGAGTTATTCCTAGCAGAAGGATTTGGATATTCTAATTTGGCTAATAATGAACTTGTTAACGCTAATGAAACCCTTTTTCGCGTGGGTTCGATTTCAAAGTCATTTATAGCTGCAGCGGTTCTACAGCTTGTTGAAGATGGTCTTCTAGATTTAAATACTGATATAAACTCATATCTTACAACATTTAAAATACCAGATTCTTTCAAGGAACCAATTACATTAAGTAACTTACTAACTCATACAGCAGGTTTTGAAGCCACGTCGTATTTAAGTTCCTCTATTGATCCTTCTCAGATTCCCACTTTAGAGGAGGTTCTTAATGATTCTATCCCAAATCGTATTAGACCAGTTGGAGAAGCCTCCTCCTATTCAAATTACGGTGCTGCTCTCGCTGGTTATATTGTCGAACAAGTTAGTGGTATGGCTTTTGAAACTTATATTGAGGAAAATATCTTCACCCCTCTTGGTATGAATCACAGTACATTTCTACAACCCTTGCCAACTCCTCTACTTTCCAATCTTTCCACTAGTTATAGTACTACAATTAACCCAGCTCCTTTTCAATATATTACGCTCTATCCAGGCGACGCTTTAAGTTCAACCCCTACTGATATCGCGAAATACATGGTAGCATTATTAGATAATGGGAGTGGTGTTGGTAATGACATTCTTGAGAAAGAATCGATTCAAAATATGCTGGATGACCATTTTAAGTGGCATCCAAGTGTTTCAGGTGTGTCTTTAGGTCTGGTTCATATGGATACGCTAAATAAATCAGTTATCGGCCATACAGGAAGTATTAATAATTTTAATAGTTTTATGGCGCTGATTCCAGAAGAGAATATAGGAGTTTTCATAACTAGTAATACTCAAAATACTTTAGACTCCTGTGGATATCTATTTTATTCATTATTAAATGAATATTATCCCTATGTTTATGAAAATTCAACTGATGCAATTATTGAACCAATGGATAACCATCGAAGTCGTGTGAGTAGGTATACAGGTTCTTACATTATTAACCAAAGATATTTTTCAGCCGCAGGTGATTCTGCTCTTCAATATGAAGTACTTCCAAGTGGAGGAAATATTAGGATAGGCGAAATTCAAGGAATTAGTTTCGTTGAAGTAGAACCTCTACTTTTCCGTGAAGCAACGGGAACATACAATATAAAAATTGCCTTTGGGGCTGATAAATCAGGTTATATTACTAGGATGTATCTTAGTTGGTTTGATCCTACTAGTGGATTTGATAAAATTCACCATTGGTATAACCCTGTAGAATTTCAAATGTTGCTAATAGCA
>JBHLKP010000235.1:3041-6057 GCA_048886525.1 Candidatus Hodarchaeota archaeon
CGTAAGGCTCGTATTCATTACACCTTAGTTGCAATATCATTTCTGGGATTTTTCTGGTTGTTGGATTATTGGATGTTTATCTAAATATTCCTTAATCCAAACTTCTTTTATTTTTTAACGTTTTGAAAAAACGTTCTAGATAAAATAATAACAATAATAATAATATACTTTAAACCAAGAGTTGAGATTTCTAGAAGTAACTGACTAAGGGTTCAAAAGGATTCTTGTCTCCATCGCTAATTCTATTTATAACGTTTTTCCCATTCTTGCCTCGAAATAATTTTTTTAACATCAGTTAAGTGATCTGTTGCTAAAATGCCATTTAAGTGATCGATTTCGTGTTGTACCAATTCTGATATTTCATTCACAAATTTTTTTACAATTTGTTTTCCATTCTGATCCAAGAAATTAACTTTGACTACCTTATTACGTTCTATCTCAACAAAAAACGCTACATCAAAACTAAAACAGCTGTCCCATACTTTAATTTTTTCTTTGCTGCTCCAACTAATTTTGGGATTTATCATTGTAAATGATTTATTTGGTAATCTATAGTGAATTACTCTTTTCATATGGCCTAATTGAGGTGCAGCAAGACCTCTACCAATTTTCTTTGTATCCTGAAGATAAGTAAGTGTATCTTTAAGATCTGCAATAATTCCTTCTAGTTCTTCATCAAAATTAGTTACTTCTGAAGATTTTAATCTTAATTTTGGATCTCCAATCATTAAAACTTGTTTTATTGCCATTTTCTAATCATCATAATAAGTAAAATCATTTACTTCTTAGAACATCCTGTCAACTGATTAATTTCGTTTATTTTAATAATTTACGATGTGAAAATATCAAAATTTCATCTTTTTATTAGTAATAACAAACATTGCATTCTTAGCGCTAAATGATGCATCTAAAAGAAGCAGACTTATTCTAGAATAATAATTCAATTAAGATGAATTAGATTTAAGACTTAACATCTGAAATTTTCATGATAAAAAACCTAGTGCCTTCTTAAGAATTATTCATTTATAATTCCTTTTCGTTTTAAAATCTCTCTAGTAAGCAACTTAAAGGTTTCACGAACATTTTGATCTTGGTACGCGGATGTTTCGAGATATTTTATTGGTTTAAATTTTGGAATTATCTTGTCTTCAAGCGTTTCATAGTCAATGTTTATTTTGTCTTCAAGATCAGACTTATTTCCTACGAGAATCAAAGGAATTTCCCCTAAACGCTCATCAATCTGCTGCTTCCATTCATCCAATTCATCCAAGGTTTCATGCCTTGTGAGATCAAAAACTAAGATAGCACCATTAGCTCTTCTGAAAAAAACATCCCTAAGAATTCGAAAACGTTTTTGCCCAGCCACATCATAAATCACCAAGTTAACTAGAATGTCGTTTAACTCGATTAAACGGTTACTGGGATCCATTCCGACAGTAAGCAGGTAATTGAATTCGAATTTATCTTCTACATATCTTCTAACAAGTGAAGTTTTACCAACAGCACCCGCACCGCATACGATTATCTTTAAGTGGTATTTAGCCTTTTTTTTTTCATTGTAATTCATGTAAATCACATTTTATATAGATATATGTTACAGAGGTTTTGATTCATGCTTCTAAAGCGCCCAATTGCTTTTTTATTAAAAGATACAAATGATTAATGATTTATAGCTGCTAATGAAAAAAACGGAGAAAGAATATAAAAGCTAAATCATTTGCCAAATCAATTCAAAGGTGTAAGAATCAATGTCCTCATTTATATCAGATACTACTGACGCGATTAGTCGAATTCCATGGAAATTGTATATTAAAAGTCAACTTTACAAAATAATAGGCTTTATGATACTAGCTCTCCTAGTTATTGGCGTTATGATTGTTTCTTCAGAGATTGATCTAGAAACTTCTACCTCTGCAGATCCAATGTACGTCTTTGCGGTAGCGCTTTCTAGTCTATGTTTTATTTTAGTTCTGATTGGCTTTTCTAAAGTTATCTTGTTCGATATGGCTAGTGAATTCGGATTACGGGACGAAGAGACAGAAAAAATTGTATATAATGCACGTTTTTTCCTGTTTACAGCTCTTGCGCTCTCATTTTGTTCATCTATATACCTACTCTTAGATGTTTTCCTTCAAGAAACATATCTTGAACTTCTTCCAGTTTTATTAATGGAATGGGTTCTTATTTCTACAGAGGCGGATATTCCTGGATTAACTGATGTAGGAGGAGGTCGTGAATTCTACCAAACAGCTCGTAATATTTATTTTGCTTTCTTTTTTCTTATAATAGTCATTTTTTCGGTCTTGGTGTTCTTAGCTATTCTTACTTCTCTTGGAAGGCGAAGGGTATCGTCTCGTTTTCGAAAAGAAGAAGTTGAAGATGTGGAAGAGGAAAATAGAAGGTTATACAAGATACTTGCATGGTTTGCTATACCTTTTATTTGTTCTTTTCTCATTAGTTTGTTTGATACTTCAGTTGGTCCAATGGTGGGTATAATATTTATCATTTTAGTAATTTGGTGGATCTACCAACTTTTGAAATTCATATTTTTACTTATATGGCGAGGATTTAAAATTACAGCTTTTATTACAAGCGTTAACGCTTTACTCATTATTCCTTTAGTTCTCGTTCTATATTTTGCACCTGTTCTTCTATGGACTATTTGGTATATTATTGAATTACTACAAAGTGCTGAGATATCTTTTAACATAGCTCAAATTATCCAAGCAGCTGTAGATGGTTTCCAGTTATTTTACATAGATTTTCTTCGAATTCTGCAGTTAGATTACGTATTTATTACAATTATAGCAACTTTTATTGTTGGATTCGCAGAGGGATTCGCTTTAATTGCTATCTTTACAGCTATCTCTAGGGGAGCTGAAGTTGCACGTACAGGAAGAATTTTTATGAAATCACCTCCAAAAGTTGCCGTCATAACTAAATATTTCGTAATGCTTATGGTATGGCTAGGGATTTCATGGGATAGTTTTCGTGAAATTTGGAATATGTTAATTGA
>JBHLKP010000236.1:0-6045 GCA_048886525.1 Candidatus Hodarchaeota archaeon
GCAGCAGGAAGTACAATAATAATTCATACTGGTATCAGCATGGAAATTCCAAAGGGTTACTATGGACAAATACAAAGCCGTAGTTCAATTGCTTCTAAAGGTATTTTTGTAACTGGAGGTGTGATTGATTCGGGATATCGTGGAGAGATCATGATTATTTCCAATAATTTCAGCTCAAGAGATTATAGAATAAAAAAAGGAGAGAGAGTGGCACAGATCGTATTTCACAAAGTAACGCACTTTGATATCGTAGAAGTAAAAATACTTGATGAAGAAAATGATAGGGGCGGAGGATTTGGAAGTAGTGGATTTTAGATCCGTTATTTCTCTTAATATTATTCTTTATGGGATTTTAACTTTTTTATGCTTTATCCGCCCCTTTAGACTATTAATATGTGACAATCCTAAAACGTTGGGATGAAATGCGCTCTGAATGGCATTCAGGGCATTTTGAGGGATCAGATATTCTATTTCTCCCAGAAAAAATATAATTACAGCTCATACAACTCGCTGGACTCACTTCAATTCTTTTATTTTCCGATTTAATCGTCTTCCTTACTGAATCGATGTCTTCGATAATGGTTTTCAAAGCAGAATGCGTTAAATCGGCTAACTCTTGTAGAGTCATTTCTTCATTTTTAGAGAGAAGCTCAATAATCTTTTCACGACGCGTCTTCATATATCCTTCACCTTTTCTAAATAGAGAGACCCGTTTTTAGTTATTAACCTAATTAAATCTTAGGAAATATCTAAAAAAGCTAAAATTATTACATGGTTTTACTTTTTTCATCGCTTTTTCTGATAAAAAAGAAGAGTAGAATAGCTTTTTTCCCCTTTAAATCAGGATTAAACTGTGTGTTTAGCCAATCGCTATTTAACATTAATTATTAATCTCAATAACATGCAATTCATCCAATGTTTCGTCTTCTAGCTCTGGTAAAATTATTTTTAGTGGCCCATACTGAATTGTTGATTGTGTAATCGATTCGTAAATAGAACTTTTTATAGGAATTCTAGAAAGACTAGACATTCGAGAGAAATAAGAAAAAGCTGTAACAAAAGAAATTAGAATTAGCCCTAGAATAGTACCAAACATTAGCTGTTCGTGAATAATATAAAAAATAAACTCAGCTGTCCCTACAAAGAAGTTTTTATCTACATTTGAAATGTACGAAATATATGTCAAGAAAATGAGTACCCCATATGGAAGTCCTACTATAAATATGAATATTTTTACGGGGGCACAAATTATCTTTTTTCCTTCATTTTGAGAGGAATCCTCCATCATTAACACTCCCGAATATTAATTTTTCTTTTTAAATTTCAATTATTTCTAAATTGAGTAAGAGAATTATATTTAAATAATCTTTAGAATATTTAAAGATTTGTTCATGCGCGAAAAACGATTAATTCCATTTATAAACGATTTTATCATTATTGGACTTATTTAATTCTATTGTGCTTTCTTTGATTAACTCTTAAACACATAATACAACTGCAAAGACCTATATTTTCTTGAGCCTATTAAAATTCATTAATTTCCGAGAGAAAAACCTTTTTCATTATTAAAATCCTCAATTGAAGCAGAGAAAAAGCCAAAGATTTGATATCGATATAAGGTTAAACTCTTAACGAATTATCGTGGTGAAAAGGAAGATGATAGAAATCTTTTTTCTAATTATATTTGGAGTTGTAATTATCTATGTGTTATTTTTCTGGTTCTATTCTTCGATTAAAAAGGAAAGAGATTTTGCTAATGATGTTTATAAGTACTTAAGTCGACGATATAAAAATACAACGATAGTTGATTATGGAGGAATTTCATCAGATCCAATCGTTCTTTCACGAGAAGCAGGTCCTTTTAAACTCCTTGAAGTGAAGGTGATCACAGAAAAAAGTTCAGAAAAATATGATCAGGACTTAATTATTCGAGGGGAAGTGGATTCACAAAAATTTCAGACAGGTGAATTTAAACCAGCAGATGTTTTTGTTACTTTACCATCCATGAGTTATAGGCCATCTTCCAACATCACTATTGGAGATAGCAAGTTTGATGTCCGTTTTTATGTAAATTCGAAAGATCCTCAATTTGTACGTCACTTACTAGCGCGAACAAATTTAGGAGATCTTATCAGTAAGAATTTTGATCTAGAAGGATATAATATTCGATGGCTTAGTACTAATACTCCGGTGATTCAGGTCCGAATGGAAACGATGAGTTCTAGCAGTTTTATTCAAAGTTTTAATATCCTTCTGGGTACTGTGGGAGCTCTTGCAGAAAAAGGGTATCTTATAAGAAAAACAGGAGTACAAAAAAAAGCAACTATTGAGATACCGTCATATAGTCCTTCTAAAGAATTGAAAGAAATCCCATCTTACACCGATAAACCAACGAAAATGATTCCCTCGTATGCTGAAGAACCTGTTTTGAAAGAAACAATAGTAAGCCAAGAAGAAAGTGAATTTGGAATAAATTATTCTTCAACTACTTCTCCAGAATTTCCAAGTGTTTCAACAAATTTATTAGAGCCAATAGAAATATTAAAACCGAAAATTGATGCCTTTGAAGAACGGAAAATCCAACAACTATTTGATTCAATCCGTTATCAGGCAAAAGAATTAATTTTTGAACCTTCTCAAGTGAGAATTCTCACATTTTCCAGTTCAACGGAAGAAATTATTGTTACATTTCCAGAAGATAATCGCGCGTTATTTAGTGCTTTCATTGATAAATCCCCAGAGTCAGATTTCGGTATTCAAGTAAAATTTGATAAAGAACCTCAATTAGCTAACTGGAGTGACGCATGGAAAGATATCGAAATCACTGGGGAAAGAGAAATTGTTGAGAAACTAAAAATACGGAGTGCTATAGCGAATCGGATAACTACTGCAGGTTACATTGAATTCAGTGCCGTTGGAAAAGCAAAGGAAGGTATAAAATGTCAAATTTTAGTACATAAATCAAAAGAAGGAATAAACGCAGGATATTCTCTGTTAAAAGATTTCTCTTGGTTCTTTGAAATGCTTTATATTTAAAAAAAATCTGCTGATGATAGAGAAAAAAAGAAAGAAGGAAATTTTGAACTATTCCTTCAACGTTTCACCCAGTTCTCCAGCTTTGACCTTAAACATTGATAAAAATGCTAAGAACAGAAATATAACAGATACCAAGAAAAGGAAATCCATTTCTTGGCCCACAGTGCCAATTAATCGATTAACTATAGTTAATAATAGACCTACAAGTGGGGGCCCAACAACTGCAGCCATCATGCTGAAGAAGTAATATAAGCCTGTGTAGGCTCCCCGTTTTTCTTTCCCTATTTCCCATACGATGACGATGCTGTTGATATTTACTAAAGCCCAGCTAGAACCTCCGACTATTAAACAAACAATTAAAATCATTAAAGCAGTTCCTTGACCAGAATCTGTAACTATATTTCGCATAGGAAGCAAAGCAACAGGCGCTAATGCTATTAATATTCCAATTAATCCTATCTTAATTGTTAAAGCGCGTCCAATACGAGCAGCAATTAAACCTGCAGGAACAGCCATTAACAAGAATGGTATGGCAAACGCATTGAGATAGAAAGCGGCATCCTCGACATTTGTAAAACCAAGAGTATAAACACCGTATAAACTGAAGAAAGTTTCCATAGCTTGATAACCTGTAAACCATAAAAAGATTGCTAAGAGTATAAATATCCCTGATTTATCTTCAGACCCAAATACTTCCTTAAATGCTGTTTTTAACTTAACTTCTTCATTAATTTCTGTACCAAATGGATTTTCAGATTCTTTGATAGTCATCCTTAATATTACTAAAGCCAGCACCATAATTATAGCTACTACAGTAAAACCCAGGGTAAACCCAAATTCATCGCCCAGCCCTTCAGGTTCTCCTAATGATCTTCCTATTCCAACAATAACTTTTCCTCCAAAGAAAGCGATAACCGATCCTAAGCCGCCCATTAGGTTGATGGCTCCGTTAGCTTTTGTCCGATCTTTAGGGGGAATTAAATCAGGCATAAGAGCGACGACTGGAGAACGGTAGGAAGCCATGAAAACGTTAAAGAGATTAATTGCTAGCATGAATAATAGTAATGGAATTAAACCAGCGGGAAATTCATCTCCTGGAAAAAACCACCAAACTAAAGGGATGGTTATAAAAGCCACTGCTGAGACTGGAATTCCAATTAATAGATAAGGCATCCGTCTACCCCATCTAGCATGCCAAGTATTGTCGCTTTTGGCACCAATCCACGGTTGAATAATCCATGCAGCAATATTGTCCAAAGTCATGATGAATCCTACTATAAGAAGTGCAGGTAACGCAAAAAGATAAAATTCTTCTTTATAGAACCAAGTTTTTTCCAACATATAGGGTACATAGGTGTTATACATACTCCAAGAAATTCCAGTGGTCATAAAACCAAGCCCAATCAGCAAAGTGTATTTTAATGAGCTTGTATCTTTAACATTTTCTGTTTCATTCATAATTAATTCACCATTATTTTTCATTTAATTAATAAATCATTTCAGGTTAATTTTTTTAAATTTCAACTTCTATTCCAATATTCTGTTCACACGCCTTATCATAGACTAATTTTGCCGCAGCAGCGTCTTGAATTGCCAAACCAACTGATTTAAAGACAGTTATTTCTGAATCACTCTCTCGACCTTTCTTTTTACCTGTTACTATTTCCCCTAATTCCCCATAGAGATGATCTTTAGTTATTGCACCCTCTTCAATAGGAATCATAATATCACCTGCTTCAACTAAACAGGCACTAACTTGATCACAGACTACTTTTGCACGTTGAATAGTGTAAGTATCTAATTCTCGTGCATTAGGACTATGTGATCCAACACCAGAAATATGTACGCCAGGAGAAAGCCATTCTCCTTTAAAAATTGGAGTCGGAGAAGTCGTTGCAGTCAGAATGATATCTGAATTCTTTACTGCATCTTCAGCTGTTTCTGTAAATTCAATTGAAATATCGGAGAAAGATCTCACTTTCTTTGTAAATTCTTCCTCAATATCCTTCCGTAAATCATAGACCTTGCATATTTCTAAGCTTGGCCTTGCTTCGCATGCAGCCCATAATTGAGTTACTCCTTGAACACCAGCTCCAAATAAGGTTACAATTTTGGCATTAATCTTAGCTAAATAGCCAATCGCACAGCCAGATACAGCCCCTGTTCTCATAGCAGTTAAGAATCCACCATCCATGATACAAATCACATTTCCTGTGTTAATATCTTGCAATAGCACTTTACCTAATGTTGTAGGTAATCCATATTTTTCTGGATTCTTTTTATAAACTGTTACAACTTTTATGGCCATTGAACCTGTTTTGGGGAGAAAAGCGGGCATATACAGGCTAATTCCATTCTGATCCTTTGCAGGTATCACTATACGCTGGGGTAAGAAGGCCGTCCCTTTAGAAAGTTCACTAAATGCAGATTTCATTACATCAATTGTATCTTTCATAGTTAGAACTGATTGGACATCTTTTTTTGAAAGTAATAACACCTTACTCATCATTCATACCATCCAATAAAAAATTTGGGAAAAAAATTTCCTTTTTTGCTCTTTTACATTAATTGATACTGTCGGTATATTATAGTTTTTTATGGATTAAGTATAGTTTTTTCAAAAACGAATATTATCGGCGAATCTAACGGAAAAATACTAGAAAAACTAATAAATCTGACATAGAAAAAAATCACAAACAGGCTTTGATGACATTCTAGCGAGTAAAAGCAAATTTTCGTAGAAACTTACTAGTTAAACATATATTAATGGATCATAGTAATTGTATACAGAGAGATTGTCCTTTAATACCATTTGGACATTGGTGAAGATCTTTTGACAGTACTAAAAATAGTTCTCATAGGCGATGGAGGCGTCGGGAAAACTGCGATTCGAGAGCGCTATCTAGGGAAAGGCTTCAAAGCTCAATATCTTTTGACGATTGGTGCAGATTTCGCCATGCGTGACGATAACGTCTCTAATACACCAATCCGTTACCAAATCTGGGACCT
>JBHLKP010000237.1:0-6030 GCA_048886525.1 Candidatus Hodarchaeota archaeon
AATCATCACTTCTATGAAAAAAAATGTGGGTTCACAAAGGTTGCAGAAGCACCCTTTCCAGAAGAAGACGATGCTTCCGGTAGTCTTTTCATTTTTGAAAAAAGATATTAAAATTCAATTCTCTCTTTTTTTTTCTATGGAAAATGACACGTTTTCAAAGTTATATAAGATAATGCTGCTCTGTCGTCGCTATGAAGAAGAAATTGCACGGCTTTGGCACAACGGATCATTTTTTGGAGAAATGCACCTAGGAATAGGAGAAGAAGCAATAATTGTAGGGATTCTAGCAAATCTACTTCCAGGTGACGTTATTGCCACAGATCATCGAAGTACTCCTCCTTTTTTAATGAGAGGGGGAGTAATTAATGGGCCAACAACAAGGATTGTGTTCATCTTCTAGAATTAATTAATGATCAAGGCATGGATTGATGATCCTAATTCTTACTCCTTTATCTGAGTTAGTTTGATTGTTTGTTTAGGTTCGCTTATCCTAATCGAATAGATTCCTCTTTTTCACCTTCAAACCATTCAAGTTCAATTTCTAGTTGCATTTTACGAGGTTGATTGGGTTTAATTTTCTCTTCAACCTTAATTTCAAGAGTTAAAAGTTCTGGTATTAACAATTCTACACTTTCTTCTCCCTTTATGAGCTTAACCACGCCTAAATCGATTTTTTGAGCAATATCCGATAAAAAATTAACAATTTCGGAACGAGGAAGTTTTTCCTCTGATTTTAAAATTATATTTTCCATTTAGAGATCTCCTGATTCTTTTTAGTTTAGGATCAAAATCAAGAATTCAATTCAAATAATTATTGGAAACAGAAATTAATTAAGCATAATATTTTCTATCTCCGTCAATTTTCTATCTTTAAAATTGATTTTAATTAATTTCTTTTATTCAGGTGAATATTATCAATTTCTCACAATTTACCTTAAAGAAACTATACTTAAATGTGAGATTTCTAAAGGGTATTCCAGTTCATTTTTTTATTACTCAATGTGAATTCTTCTTTTCCGAATTGGTCTCTATCAGTTAATTTCGACATCTTTCCACCTTATTCTACCATGTGCACTGTAGTTTATTCCAATAACTTGGCCTTGGTTCTTATCATAACGATAAGTAAAAAATATCCATTTAACGTTGGTTATACTCAAAAATGACTTCAAAATGACTTCATAGAATGTCATCGATCGTTGGATATGTTACCAAAAATACGTATAATGTACTATAACTTGTGTTATGTCTAAGAAACATTGAAACATATATACATCTCCGAGTTTAATATAAAACATATCTACATCTCAAAAGTAGGTTCACAAAGTAGTGTAAATCAAAAAAGGAGTAAGGAGGAGGATTGCTTTGTTCTTCAAAGACTTAAATACTCGCCTAATAGTTATAGATGTAAGATTAATAGTTTTTTTGATGCAGAATAATAATAGTAGCAATTTAGTTGTGTTCTAACGTTAGAACATATAATACTAACGTTAGAATCGATCATTCTGGTAACAAACTTTTTATAGTCGATTTTTCACAAAATTGGTATTCTTGAAAATACAGTAATGATAGAATATCTACTCTGAAGTTTCTAATTTGAACAATTGGAATGTCAACCTAAAATTATATGAAAAATGGTGGACAAATATGAAAAAAAGATTGAATATGAATAACCAATTGCTGATACTGTTGCTTCTCGGTATTTCATTGTTGTGTTCTCCCACTCGAGTTTCAACAACAGTGATTTGGGAAGAAAACTTTGAAGGATCTCCTGATGATTGGAGCTTAAGTTACTGGAATACTAGTTCTGGTGTGTTTGTCAAACAACCTGAACCTGGCTTCACTATTCAGAATGGTATCTTAACTGCTCCGAATGATCGAACATTTGATATGGCTGCATTTGCTTATCGTAATAGTTCTGTTGCGTATGGTACCTGGGCTTTTGATTGGGTTGTAGAACCTGGAACCGATCATTGTGCTTATGATGTGATAAGTCTTCTAGGTAATGATTCTGCAGGTGATTATGATCCTTCTGGTGAAACTTGGGATGAATATCTCGCTAATGATTATACGTATAATCTGGGTATGTCTTCCTCCTCTGCGACAGGTGGTGCAGGTACCTGGGTAAAACCTGGTCTCAATTTTGTTAAGAGGGCAGGAGGAGGAGATACTGATGTAATGTTAGGTAAGTATCAATTCGCCAACGATATTACTGGAATTCATCGGGTGGAAGTGACACGCGATAATTCAGGTAAATTTAGAATATACTTTGATGACACATTTCTTTTCTCGGCCATTGATAATGAATTTAAAACCTCAGAAGTATTCTTCCTCGGTTCCGCGAAAGGTGACTCGGGTTTTGATAATATCACCATTACTAATAATCCAATTGTAGATACTCATGCTCCTACTATCTCCTCTCCAGTTCATTCTCCCCAATCTCCCAATGCTTCACAAACTCTTGGAATAAGTGTGCTTGTTGAGGATGATTTTGGACTTGCTAGCGTCGAAGTCTTCTATCGTGTCGATGCTACCGCTTGGACAAGTACTCCGATGTCCCATATTTCATATGAATATTACGATGTAATGATTGGGCCTTTTTCTGGATCTTCGTTAGAGTATTATATCAAAGCTATTGATACTTCCTCGAACGAAGCGAACTCTTCTACAATAACTGTTACTTTAGATGAAGGTCCCATCACAACTAAGACAACAACAATGACTGCTTCATCAACTACTACCACAACCACTGGCAATGGAACTCCTGGCTTCTCTAATCTTCTATTACTTTCTACCTCTATTACACTAGTTTACTTACTTCGCCATCGAAAAAAAAGAAGAACATAGTACCTGAAAAAATATATATGATAAGATCTTTATGAGTATTTGTTTAGTAATCAAACTGCTGTCTAACGTTAGAACGTGTAATACTAACGTTAGCACGGTTTATTTTGATGAGAAACCTTTTATAGGAGTATTTTCAAAGAAAGACTATAAATTATAATCTCCTATATGGGATCTAGATTGAAAAATTGGAAGGTTTTTGTCTTACTAACCATGTTGGTTTTCACTACTACTATTCAATTCCTCCAGATAGATGCTACGATTCCTTCTGCTAGAACATCAATAACATTCACTACTTCCGCTAATACCGTTACTGATACTCCCCCTTCTACATTACGGATATTGTGTCTTGGTGAGTTTCGATCATTTGACATAATGGATATGAGAGGCGAGTTACTTTCACTTATCTATGATTCATTAGTTGACTTTGATCCCGATACTGGTGAAGTTCTCCCCGCGCTTGCTACGCAATGGGTAGTCACTAATGACAGTAAACATTGGACGTTTTACTTACGTGATGATGTCTTTTTTCATGATGGCACACCCTTTAATGCGTATACTGTCGAACATTTCTTTTCCATGTTAATAAACAACTCACTCCCATATATTGACACATTATATATTGACTCCGTTGAGGTGCTAGATGACTATATTGTTAGAATAAACCTTTCTCAGTCTTTTTCTTCGTTTATCTATGTACTTCCGCGAATACCACATTCTCTTTATAATAAAGTCCTTCAACTCCCTGAGTATAATGAATCATTTCGATATTTACCTTATGGTACTGGTCCTTATATTCTCAATGAACTTGACTTCTCAATCCTAAATCAATCAGTCTATATTTTTGATCAAAATCCTTCCTATTTTCGTGGTTCTCCCCCCTTTGAAACCATTAGACTAATCCTTTACACCAATTATGCAGATTTTGAAACTGCAATGTATACTAATCAGGGAGAAATTACGAAGATTTATATTAATCCTGTCAACTTAGATGGCAGTTACTGGAAAGTGTACTCAGGAGGGGGACTTATAGAACTTTGTTGGATCAATCAAGATCATAAAGAGCTTAAAAATGTTAATGTTCGATTGGCATTAAACTATGCAATAAATAAATCAGCCTATACTAGTCTTCTAAGTAATAATACTGAAATCACCCCTTATATCGGCAACCTGTTTGCTGCAGACAGTCAACCAGCTACTACTGTACAACCGACTAATAGCAGACATTACAAGCAATTTTTTGAAAAGAATGACTCGAGTTTAGGTTATTCCTATAATCCACAACTTGCAGAGGAGCTGCTTGATGCAGCAGGTTATCCTAGAGGGGAAGATGGTTATCGTTTTGAGCTTGACTTAAAGACATCTCCTTGGAGAACAGAAAGAGCAGAATTCATAAGTGAATATTTAGATGCTGTTGGTATTCATTGTAATATAACTTATCCTGAACCGTGGCAAGATTTTTGGGAAGGAAACTATGATCTCTTTAATGCAGGTATTTTTGAAGGTTTTACATTTTACGACATTTTACATTCTAGTGGTATTCTAAATATTGGTAACTTTACTTCCGATTTACTAGATGAGTATACATATTTAGAGCAGCAATCTCCCGTAAATCAAGAAAGGGAGTATTATTTTAATCAAATAGTAAACCTTTCACAGGAACTAAGTCCCTATCTTCTTCTTTTAGACGCCCAAAGAGGTTACTTTATAGCAAAAGATATAGCTCATTTAGTACGACTTTATCTTGATTGTTTTTACTTTAATTATTCAGCTTCTAGTGTTCCCAATATTAGATTTTCAGTTCATAATCACCTTTCGTCTTCAGATCAAGAAATTTACTTGCGATCTATGGATAATATAGAGGTTAGCAATCAATCTATTTATTTTCCGTTTACAGATACAATTTTATATTCAAAACAGAAGCTTTTGGTCACTATCCAGTCATCCAATAATTTACAATCATTTATTCCAGATACTGATCTCATAGGTAAATTTTTCACAATAGATGTTGATAATACTGCGGTGGAATACTATATCCGCTGTTATTATGATTCTGAAGATTTATCCAGCAGTCCTATTGCTTCACACCTTTGGGAGGAAGGGGTTATTGTGGCAGCTGATTCCAATCTGCAATTTGTCGAAATTAAAGCCAGAGGAGATATTATCATCTATTTAATGCAAACAGAGGAAGATATTATTACAGTTTTTACACAATCACTCTTACCTGTGATTACCTATAGATTTATACCTTCAATAGTAATAATTTCATCTTTAATGATTATTTTCCTTAGTTTAATACTCATTAAGAATCAAAAACAGGCAAACATGCTAAGAAAGTTGTATGATTAGTTATGACGACTAATAAAAACCAAGTAGAAGAAGAAACAGAGAAGAATTCCCAAGAACGAGTTATCGAGGTTGTCTCTAAGGAACGCATCATTTCAAGAGAAAAACGGATATTAATTCCTAAAAAGACTTTGGATAAGTTTGATAACAATGATTTCTTACAAGGTAAGACTCTACAGGTATATTGGTTTTTACTAGAAAATAAGCAAGCTGGTATACGAGAGATCCAAAAAGAACTAAATTTTTCTTCTTCTGGACTAGTAGCTTATCAAATTAATAAATTAGTTAATGTAGGTCTTATAACTAAGGATGAAACAACGGATAAATACTTTGTCAATCAAAGAGTTCAACCTGGTATTTTATCTTTTTATATCAAGTTCGGTACCTATCTTATTCCACGAATTTCTTTGTATCTAATCGTTTTTATAATAGGATTTGTCCTTTTTGTGATTTGTTCTTTACTCTTTGGAGATGAATTTATTACCCAATTAGGTAGTATTTTGTTTTTAATTCTATTAATTATTGGCTCTTTAGCCTTTAGTTATGAATCAACAAAAATTTGGAAATTAAAACCTAATTATAAGACAAAAGATAGTGAGATGGATGTTGAAAAGGATAGAGATTAATTCGATTGATAAAATGAATGAAATTTGTCACCTTTTTTTGTGTGAGTCTTACTTTCTTCTATCAATGTTATTAAACGTTGGGTAAGTTAAAGTTTTTATATAAAACATTATACATTTGACAAAAATGACTTCAAAATGACTTCAAAAAATGTCATTGATTGTTTGATACAATACTATTCCTCATTTCCTTTAGGGAACAACTCCAAATCCAAGAATT
>JBHLKP010000238.1:0-5993 GCA_048886525.1 Candidatus Hodarchaeota archaeon
GTCCAAATTGCATTAGCAAAGCTATGACGAATTCCTAAAGAAAGATAGGCTGATTTCCTTTCCCAAATAACCTCGATAAAAGAATCTTGAGTTAATTTTATTATTTTGTCTGGACTCTCATCCTTTAAAGATAGGGCAACAACTGTAGTACTGATAAGTGCGAGAACTCCAAAGATGAATATAGCTGGTAACCAAAAAAGACCTAGTACACCACTTATGAGGACTCCTAAAGCCCACCCAAACGAGCCAAAAGATGAAAAATTACCAATTTTACCTCCTTTGTCAGAAACAAGTGCAACAAGAGAAGGGATAAGCATTCCAAATCCCAAACCACTTAATGTCCTAAAAAGGATGAATAGTATTTTATTAGGAATCAGCAATCCTATTATTGTTATAACTCCAGTAAGAGAACCACAAACTACAAAGAATTTTCTATTAGCTAAAATATCTGATAATCTCCCCGTAAGAATGCTCATCGAAAAAAGAACTAGAGCATAAAAAGTAGCAGTTAAAGCAATTTCCTGATCTGAAAGGCCTAACTCCTTTGCCCATAAAGGAATATATGTAAAAAAGGATAGTGTGGTTAAATTAACCAAGAGATTGATTAAACTTTCTTTGGAAAAATCCAACGATTTTAAAATGAGATTTCACCACAATTAGAGGGGAAGTGAAAGTATCATAAAAAGGGAAGGAATATGGTAGTACTAAACCGATAAGAATTTTAAAGAATTTAACCGTATAGAATGAAATCTTACTTAAATCAAGCATTATTTTATCTTAATTTAATGATAAAAGTAATTGTTTAGCATTATTCCCTAATATATCCCATCGATCTTCATCAGAAATTATTCTTCTAGTAACCAAATCCTCAAGGATACCTCTTTGTCTTAATACAACATCATGACGCATTGTAAACCGTCCAGAATCGGTTCCAAATAATACTTGTTGAGGAGATAACGCTATAATACTCTTCTCAAACACATGGGTTAAATTACTAAACGGTGACCATAAAATCCAGTCATTTGATCCGCTAGTATCCATAAATAACCTTTCTTTATGTGAATAAGCCATTAGAAAGATTTCACGTAGAAATCCAGCTCCAAAATGTGCAATAATGAATTTTTGTTCCTCTAATATTGGATTTTGAAGCCATGGCCGCAATTCAAAGGGATTAGTAGGCCAACTTGTCAAATTATTCGGCCCTGCTTTAATCACACCAAAATGGATCATTGGTACTAATTCTAAATCTAAGCATTTTTCTAAATAGGGAAACACTCGTTCATCATTGAAATTAAAATCATTTCCCCATACTCCAGGGTTAAATTTGATTGAAACTGCTCCTTTTTCTTTATATGTTTCGATGACATCTGGCGTATCATAACGAGGATCTATGAACGGAATTATTCCAGGAAACTTATCAGGAAACATTTTTTGAGCTTTATATACTGTATCAAAATCTCCGCTGAATGCCATAAGTAAAATTTTATCTACATTCGATTTTTCCATTTCTAAAACAGTTTGTTTGGCCCTTTCTTCCAAACTAGGTAAATTATCAATAAACTCCTTGAATTCAATATTTGTTTCGAAACTGTCAGGTGGAATAAAACGCCTAAATGCACTTATACTACCTTTTGTTATGAAATGATGGTGACAATCTATAGTTAGTCGTTCTTTATCTGTTCCTTGGATTAGCTGATACATTTAGTTTTTGTTTTCTGAGAAGTTATTTCAATCATCCTCTAATTTATTCGCAATTACAAATACACTAATAATAAGCAGAATTTAATGATAAAAACAGAGAGAAATTAAAAACAAGAACTAAACATATCAAGATTAATATTATTTTATTTCTTTAATTGTTCTATTTGAGCCTCTTAAAAACGATATTACAGCACCAACAACCGCAAAAAGCGAAAATATAAAATAAACTTGGCCTAAACTTATATAATAAGTTGATATGAAAAATGTTCCAGAAGTAATGTTATCAGGATTATTCAGTGTAAAGAAAAAAGTGAAAAATGCTGAGCTAAGTGTTGTAGCAAGTGCAAATCCAATATTCCGTGAAAGGCCAATAAGGCCTGAAACAACACTGACATCACCTTTTGGAGCTGCATTCATGACTGAAGTTCCATTTGAAACGGTGAATGTAGTCAAAGATCCAGCTGAAAATGCGACAAGTGGTATAAGAAAGAATAAAATTTGAATTATATTAATAGGGAATATAAAGAGTAAGATTGCTAAGCACATTACAAAAATACTTAATAATATTGCGCCCATTGTTGTTGAACTCTTTGCTTCAACTTTTTCGGCAAAGATACCTGCAAATGGGCCCATAATTGCCATAGCTAATGGTGGTACTACCATCAATATTCCTGTTTGCGATGGATCAAACCTTAATACATCCTGATAATAAAAAGGCAGTAGAAAAACAATACTATAATAAACCATGTAACAAAGAAATGAAGAGATTATTCCGATTAGAATCTTTCTATTCTTCATGATTCCAATAGAAATCATTGGTGTTGGATGAGAAATTTCTATACGGATGAAAATCAGTCCCCCTATTAGTGAAATTATTATTAATAAACCACCAATAAGATCTCCTTTGAATAATGTTAATATCCCTTGAACTAGAGAGAAAGTAGTCAATATAAAAATGATAATGCCTCCATAATCAAGCTTCGAGACAGTTTTTCTTGTAGTTTCAGGAATGAACTGTTGTACAAGTATAACCCCAATTAATCCAATTGGTACATTAATTAAGAAAATACTCGGCCAACCAACATTTTTTGTTAAAATACCCCCAACGACTGGACCAGTAGAAAGGGCAGATGCTACTACCAATGAATTAATGCCTATTGCTCGACCACGTATAGAGGGATCTACATAAGTTATTACTAATGCTAATCCGTTTGCTGTAAGTGCTGCTGCTCCAATTGCCTGTAGAGCACGAGAAAGAACTAGTAACTCCAAAAATGGGGCGAATGCACAAAATACTGATCCAAAAATAAAAAATAGCATACCAAATTGGAATATTTTTTTTCTTCCATAATTATCGCCAAAAGATCCCCCTATACCAATCAAAGAGGAAATAACAAGCAGATATACAATTACAATCCATCTAATACCCTCCATATTAGTATTCAAATCATTTGCAATTGTAACTAATGATACATTGACAATACTGCCATCCATAGCAGACATGAACGTTCCAATCGACGTAATCGGGATAATCTTTCGCAAAGGTATAATGATATGTGAGTGAGAAGTAGCGTTGGGATCAGGATTCAATGTTAATCATAGGCTCCGTAAAACGTGTAAATACACGAGAAATAGAATTATTGAATTTAGTGATAAGATGAATCATGTATTTTCTTCAAAAATTTTTCTAAAAAAGGAACTCTTCAAGAAATCTTATAGATTCCGATCAATTTTTTTGACTGATTTGGACCTAATTTTAAAGAAAGGTTCACAAGCTAAATCTTTAGACATTCTAGACATTGAAATTGCCGATCACCTTGAATTAAATATAATCCACATAAATATGATGTAAAGAGTACCTATGATTAATTGAAAAAGCGTCACAAATCCTCCAATTTTGACAAATTTAATGAATGAAGTTTTAACATCTTTTCTAGCAACTCGATCTAAGAGGAAAATCGCTTGTACTGTTGAAGCTATTCCAATCGGAGTAATATTACAACCTAAATTTGTTCCGATAACAACTGATACAAGAAGGGGGACAAATGGTAGATCTAGAGAATGTACCTCTATTAATGAATCCATAACATATCTCATAATAGTTGCAACAGGAACGTTGTCTAAAATAGCTTAAGCTAGTGCTATAGTCCATTGAACGAGTATTAATCCCCCCATAATATTCAATGAAAATATATGATCAAGTGGTTTAACAACAATTTCTAAAATCCCTACCTTTTCAACAAGTCCAATTACAGTTTGTAGCCCAATCAGAAAAAAAACCATGTCCCATTCGATCTTACTCAAAGCTTCGTGAAAATCTGTCTCGACGAATTATCATTGATGTAATCCCTATCATGAAGAGTAAGAGATCAACTTCTATGAGTTCTATTACATGTTCAACAACTGGAATTAGTTCAGAACTATTCAAATATGGAATAGAATGTTTTTTTCATCTAAAAAATCGGCTTATTTAACCGTGCGACTTATATACAACAAATGTATTATTTGAAAAAACTTACTGGAACATTGTTATTAATGAATTGCTATTATCTTAAAAACTGCGAGATGAAAGATAGCTAGCAGAATAAGAAATCATTTTGATTGGTGGTTGAGTGACAAACAATTACCTTTTAAAGTTTATACTTTTAAAGCAAAAATATTGTGATTCTAATACTTGATTCAGATTGAGAGAGATCAATGAGCCTTAATCAAGTTCAAAAATTGGTTTGGCAGAATAAAATCGACCAAGCTCTCCAAGAGATTGAGGTTATTCAAGAAAAAGACAGGGTTAACGGTTTAATTTATAAAAGTCTCATTTTATCTCAAAAGCGTGAGGTTACTAGTGCGATCTCAATCGTTGAGGAGTTATTGGATGAAGATCGGTTCCCTTTACAACTCACCCAAGAATTTGGGATTAGAATAGCGAAGATACTAGTATTGATGAGAGGGAGCAGATTTGTCAAAGCGTTTGAGGAAATCGATGTTTGTGACGTTTTATTATCTCAAATGAATCGCAATGAAAGAATCGAAGTTAAAGAATGGGAGGGGAGATTTTTGTCCATTAAAGCAGGATTTCAAATGATGGGGGGTGATATTAAGCAAGCTGAAGCAAACTTTCAGAAATGTTTGACATTATTTACCGACATCCGATATTACAAAGAAATTCACGATCAACTGAACAATCTGGGCTGGATTTACAGAGTTCAAGGTAAATTAAATCAAGCTCACGACTGTTTTCATAAGCAATTGGATTTTAATTACGAGAGTAAGGACAAAAAAAATGTCTCATGGTCCAAATTTAATCTTGCGTACATTCATTTCTATAAAGGAGAGTTAATTCAAGCAGCTGATTATGCACAAGAGAGTATGGCTTTATTTCAAGAATTGGAAAGCAATACTGGTCTTTCTTATGTTTATACGGTCATTGGTTCAATTCATCGGGGGAGAGGGGAATTAGAGAAAAGTTTAGACTATTATAACATGGTTTTAGAACTCTATAATACTGCTTTAATTAAAAACCAAAATGTGCCTCACTCAGTCTGTGTGGGTTTACGAGACCTAGGAATCCTTTATTTCCACAAGAATAAAATTAAACAATCAAGTGAGTATTTCAAAAGAGCAATAGAAATTCACAACTCATTATGTCTTTTTAAGAATACTCTTAACGACTTTGAACTCGCTGTGTCGAATTTTTGGTTGATTTTTTTGTCTATCGAGTCTGGATTTCCTAATCCTGTAGATGACTTTCTAAAAGAGATTAACAAGCTTACAAGCAGCTGGCCTTGGTTAAAACTATTCAGTAAGGCAGGTAAAGCTTTAATATTAAAGAATCGACCACGAGCTAAAGACAAGATTGAAGCCCAGCAATTATTCCAGGAACTTCTAGGAGAACGCTTTGATTATGAATTGGAATTCGTAATCCAAGTAAACTTATGTGAATTGCTCCTTGATGAATTAAAATTTTATGGGGAAGAAGAAGTTATCCAAGAAATCCAAAGGTTATTGAATCGAATCTCAAATATCGCTAAGAACCAACGTTCTATTACGACTTTAGTTACTTTATATTCTCTGCAGGCAAAGTTAGCTCTAATTGAAGGAAATATTGAATATTCGAATAGTCTTTTAACTCAAGCTCTCTTACTTTCTAATGAAAAAGGCTTGGAATTTCTTTCACTACAGGTTAAGAAGCAACAAGATCTTCTTGTCAGCCAATTAGAGGAATGGAGACAATTACTGGTTCGGAATTCATCTATACAAGAAAAATTTGAACTTCTAGATCTTAAAAAGTATAT
>JBHLKP010000239.1:0-5975 GCA_048886525.1 Candidatus Hodarchaeota archaeon
CCTACAACTGTTTTGAACAACAGAGGAATGAGAACAGTAATCGGTGGAAAAACTAAAGATTCGTATGGTAAAGTATTGACAACTGCAACACAGGCCAAATTTGCCAGATTAGCCCAAATGGATGAACGTATTCAAGATCGAACAACAAGAAATCTTAAAAGCGCGTTGCTGGAGCTTAAAAGAATAAAATCTCATTTGGATTTATCTGATGACATTTGTGAGACTGCAGTACTTTTTTATAAATTAGCTTTGAATCAAGATCTGATTAAAGGTCGTTCTGTAATAGGTATGATGAGTGCTGCAACCTATCTTGCTTGTAGAAAGAAAAATGCTGTGATTACACTAAAAGATACTGCAGAAATAGCAAATATTACTACAAAAGAGCTGGGTAGATGTATACGAATATTTTTGCAAAATATTAATGTAAATAGCTCTTCCACTGACCCAATAACACTAGTAAATAGATTAGGAGAGAATTTAGGTTTAACAATGTATACACGAAAAATCGCGATAGATCTTCTAGAGGAAGCTAAAGAACGGAAACTGACAATAGGAAAGATTCCTATGTCTTTAGCAGCAGCAGCTATATACATTGCTTCCATTCAAACTGGTGAACGTAGAACTCAACAACAAATAGCAATTCCAGCCCGCACGACTCCTGTTACAATAAGAAATCGTTTCAAAGAATTAGCAAAAGGATTAGGTCTCAATCATTTTGAAGTTAAAAGAGGTGCAGCCGCTAAACCAGTGATCATTGAAAATCCTACTCAATGGGTTCGAAATCAAAGACGAAGAGCCAAAAGCTAAAATTAAGAATATATTTTCCACCTTTTCAAAAAAAAGGATCAAACTAGCAGGATTTTACCTTGTTTTCTATTAGTTTTTGTATATCAATGATAAAAAATTGAGATTCATTTATAATTTTTTTAATATCAATAGCTAGAAGATTTTTCAACCCATATTCTCCATATGCTACCTTCAATGTATCTAAAGCTATTCTCAACCGACGAGATAATTCCAACTTTGGAGGAATGGTATTTTCTTCTTCAAGTACGATTAAATCATCTAACCGCTGGTCATAAGCAGCAATTGGTAAGAAGAAACTTGAATCCTCAAAATGCCCATGAAAAGGAGCATCAACTCTGAATTCTCCTATATTTTCAATTAATGTATCCGTAGCCACAATCATACTCAAAGCTATAAGCTTTATTGAAAATAATTTATCTAAAGTTGACCTAGCATTGACATAAGTTCTTATAGAGCTGTTAAGATATCCTTTTGCTTCATCAAAAATCGAATTCACTAGAAGAATCACAATCCCTTTACATAAAGCTACCATTGAGAGGAATTGATGTAAGACTTGTTTTAGAATTAACTAAACTATCCACTTTTTTAAGGCTGTTCAAACATTTACCAGAATGAATCGTTTTCTTTTTTAAATTACACCTAGGTACAGATAGCAAATGCTAAAGTTTTGACCTTTTTATTGACCCATTATTGTAATATACAGTTTTCTTTTCCTAGGTTTAATATCTAATTCGAGAAAGGCCACTTGTTGCCATGTTCCATGAACCAATTTACTATTACTTATTGGAACGGTCAAAGATGGTCCTAGCAATGAAGCTCGTACATGTGAATGCCCATTCCCATCATGCCAAGTCTGCTCATGAAAATAATTCATATTTTTAGGGATTATTCTCTCGAGGAAGTCTGGAATATCTTTTATTAATCCTGGTTCATACTCTAACGTAATAATTGCTCCAGTAGAACCTACATTAAAAATTGAAGCAATTCCTTTCTTAATACCAGACTTAGATACTATCTTGTTTATTTCTGAGGTGATATCTATAATATCACCTTCATTTGTTTGCCTTAAAGTTAATTCGCATTGGTATACAGTCATAGAATTTCCCATTTTTTAGTGAATTTTAATATTGAACCTTATATAATATTATTTTATATCTTAATAGGCACTATTCTATTTGTGACAGTACCAAATACATCAACGATCCTTATAGCAACCTTGTAATTACCCGGTTCGGAGTAACTAAATGACGCAGATCCTTCTACTGATTTCGTAACTATCTTTCCTTTCATCTCTCTAAGAGAATACCAACAAACACAAAAAATTTTGTTCTGATAATTCCAATCTATCAACCAATAATCAATGAAATCGATATTATTAGAAACTGGGAAATCTGAGAAGTTATATTTTTGATTACTAGGAATATAACTCAATACATTGATATATAGACATTTTTTTTTCAGTTCGACTTTAAAATTTACAATTGGTTGCGTACTATACTTGTCCCCTTTTGCTAAACTATTTTTATCAATTAGAGTATTAGAGTAAGATCTAAGACCATATAAGTTAAATTGACCCCTTTTTGGAATTCTAAGAATTCTTTTCTTTATTTCATGCATCGAATATTTTCCTAAATCAATACCAATCCATTTTCTCCCTAATTTCTCTGCGACAGCTAATGTCGTTCCTGAACCTGAAAAGAAATCCGCAACTAAATCCCCCTTATTTGTAGTAATTTGAATTACACGATTTAACAATGTTTCAGAATTCTCTGTAGGATAAAGAGTTTTCTTAGCTTTTTCATACCCAGCAATATCTAACCATAAATTATCATTGTAGTATTGAATTTCTGCTTTATTCTGGCCTTTCCTTTTCCTTTTCTTAATTTTAGACGTCTTTAACTCGGCTTTCGCACTCTTTCTATAAACAAACAGGGAATCAGTATGTACAATGAGATGTGTTTGACGATAAGCTTGTTTCTTTGAAAGATTTTTCTTCATTCGCCGTATTAAGAATTCATTTACAAAATTATCTTTTCCAAACACCTCATCTAATACCATTTTAGCATAATGACCAAAATGATAATCAAATCTTACAAAGATAAAACCATCATCCCTAAGTAATGGTTTCATCTTTAATACACGAGTTTTGAACCAAGTAAGGAAATAATTTATGGGATTTGAGTCATTTATCGTATTAATGTAAGCTATATCCTGAAATTGGAGGATATTACTGCGATCAGTTTTATAAGGAATAATAATATTCTCGCTAACTCCTGTAAAAAAAGGTGGGTCAATGTAAATTAGTTTTAACTTCTTTAAAAAACGAAGTGATATTAGCTCTAATACATCGAAACTATCTCCATATATGAGTATATTTTTCCAATCATTCGATTTTATGATATTATTTTCCAAACATTTTTTAGGGAATTGTTCAATCAATATTAGAGAAACGTTGTTACGAGAGGTCTCCAGTTTTGTATTTTTAATTAATTCTTTACTAGTAAATGCGTATTTTATACCACTTTTTCCCTTTGATAATAAGTCAAATACTGTAAGTGATAATTCACAATCACGAATAGTCGTTAGAATAGCGCCGAGATTCTGTTTATTTTTTTCCACTCCAATCCATTTCATTTTTAATTTTGCTGAAACTAAAAGAGAAAGTCCTACGTTTGTACACAAATCGATGAAAAGATCACCCTTGTTTAAATAAGTACGTAAGAATCGTTCATATAATTTTTCAGAAGTACTTATGCTTTTATCATCCACAGATTCATAACTTGGGATATCCAACCAATTTGTATCAATGATCTGTCCTTTCTTGGGAGAAACCCAATATTCTGGATTTCCTTTTGTGTTTAGACGAATTTTTCCCTTTAAGCAAAGCTCTAGAATATCATCTTGACTTAATTTCCAATGTGTTCCTGGTGGTGGAGTCAGAATTACTTCTTTCTTGTTAAAGATAAATTTTTTGGGTTTTCCTTGACCTTTTGAAACAAAAGAATGCCAATAACCCCCACTTTCTTTTTCATTCAATACAGGATTTATTCTAGGATTAGAAACTAGAGAATAAAGCAAAATGCTGTTAGTTCTTTCAAAAACTTGAAATTTTTGGTCGTAAAATAGATTAAAAGGTGAATCTACTATTATCTCGTTAATGAAATGATCGATACCATATAACTCGTCTAAAATTACTTTTAATTGCGATTTAATTGAATTATTTACAAGAACAGCAAAAATTCCATTCTCAGATAATAATTTTTTACATTTTCTAAACAGAAAAAACGATTTAGCAAAGAAAGAGCAAGAATTTTTTATTATTTTAGCTTCTAATTTTAGATTCACGTCCTTTTTTTCTAAGAAATTAGTGTTATTTAGATATAAATTACTAAAATCAGTAAAAACTAATCGAGGTTTTTCTAGATTTTTAATTAAAGCCAATTCTTTCATAACAGAGACTGGTTTACCAAAAATTAACTTAGCATTACTCTCATCAAAAGATATATCGCTTATGGGTTTAATATTATATTTAGTGATACTATTGGGCATTATATAATAACTCAATTTATCTTCTTTTGAATTGTGTTCTCAAAAGGTGATTTAAACGAGAGAGCGGACCAATAATTAAAAAATAATCTTAAATTTCCTGAAGTGCGGAGAAGAAGCTCAAGCTCATAAACAGAAACCTGTATCTTATCATCTCTTAATTTTGCCATAATTGAACCAATTTTTGGTAATTTTTCTTTTATTTCACTTTTCAAAAGTTTTGGATATAATTCAGGATTCAGGGAATGATCAAGGCATTCTAATCCACCTGATTTCTCGTCAATCTGATTAAGGATCTCCATAACAACCGTTTTTTCAGATCCAGCATTAATTCTGTTATGAGTTCCTCTCCATTTAGTTTTATTTCCCACTCCTCGTTCCCCACCATGAGGTAAAAGAATCATATTTGAACCTGTAATTCTCCAACGAGATGAATCACAACCATCAATTTTATCAGGTAATCTAGTAATTAAACTAGGTGCGCCTACACCGAGTGCCCATAATTTAGCTGCTTGTGATTCACACATTTCTGTTAATTGATTTTTTATGTCATCAAGCACAGGTAATAATCTGGCTGCAGAATTACCCCCTTTTCTCATTAAAGGTACTAATCGACCAATGAATAACCACTCAGGGGATCCAACACGTTTAATGATTTTATTTAGCAACTCTATTTTATTATATGGAACTACTGGTTGAACTTCTAATGGGTATAACTCAATATAATTCTCTATTATTTTGTTGTCAGGATAATCAAGCGTTATCTTAATTATACTTGGATCTTGATCTGTTAACTCGATATAGATTTCTTTCAGTCTCTCAATATCTAGATCTACTTGCTTTTTCCGATTTAAAGCAGAAAAAGCACCTGAATCACATATAATTTTTCCATCCCACTCGAGAAACTCGTGAATTCCAATTTTTTTGACTTTTTCAAAGATTCTAGGACTTTTAAAAAAGTCAATTGCAGATACCATTATTGCACTTGGTTTTAAAGCCCATTCAAAAGTCCATGGACGACAACGAGCATTCATGGGAGTACCAAGTGCAAATATCAAAATTATTCCTCAACTTATATGTTACTCTTGGGAGTTATTTAACCTAGAGTAATGATCTAGGAAATTCTTTAATTTTTTTTGTCCGATGCCAAGGCCTCCCATATTTTCAATAATTATTTCAGCGTTTAAATGCTTTTTTAATCCATCAACGGCCTTTATATAGTCAGTTCCCATTAATACATATATTAAATTAAAATTCTCTTCCATATGCCATCTTTTTATCGCTTTAATCACCTGTGCGTTAAGTTGTTTTGATAATTCAGCTGTCATTCGCTTATCATAATATTCAATTTCGTCAGTACTTCTAAGAAAACCATATTCAGCAGAAATAATTCCGAGATAAATATTGGAACTCCAACGTCCCTCACGTTTTGCTTTCGCTATAACTTGGAACATTGGCCCTTTATAACCTTTTAACGCAGGTAATTTAATATTATGCAATTCTGAAGCCTTTTTTTTACCACATGAAATAATTAACAGAATTTTTTTCTGTTCCAATTAATCTATCATCCTTTTATTAACTACATTCTTGAGATAATTCTTTTTGAGAATAAAAAAAAGATT
>JBHLKP010000240.1:0-5926 GCA_048886525.1 Candidatus Hodarchaeota archaeon
GGAAATTATGTTTGTGCCATTATTAAATCGTGAAAGGCCAGTAAAGTCGTCCTCTATTGTAATACCGTAATAATCCAACAATTTGTTTATAGCTGTTTGGTTAGATAAAGATTCAGTATTGTTTATTAATTGAGATGGGAAGGATAGAATTAAGAGAGAATGGCCTGCTAAAACCCAATTGATTATGAAAGTTATTTCTTGTTCTGATATACCAAATTCAATATCTGATAATACTAAAATATCTTGTCCATCTAAATCCTCTTGTGAAATCCCTCCTGAAACTTTTTCTGTAGAGAATAATGGATCAACTGCTAAAATCAGATCCATTGGTCTAATGGCTCCTTCAGATTTCATGCCATAATATTTTTCAAGAAAATATTGCAGTTGACTGAATCCACCTGTTGGCCCGTTAGGAATAAAGGAATCATTATCATACCCTTGATAAAAAAGAAGATTTCCTCCTGGATATCGATTTTCAATGGTTATTGTTAAGTTAGAAGTCTTTATTGAGTTATTAACCCCGTAAGCAAAAGAAAACGACACGTTGCCTTGCCGTTTTGCCATGTTTAGATTCTGTGGGATATATACTGAAATATTAAGGATATTAAATCCTTTCAAAAGACTTTCATTTAGTTTGTCAGTTTTAATTTGAATTGGAAATTCATTACCATCTGTCATATTTGTAGATTGATTATTACGGCTAGGATAAGTTTGGGTTATATTAACCTCAGATAACTTACTATTTATGGTGGAATAAAGAGAAATTCGATAAGTTCTATTTACTCCATTAATAGCATGACCAAAATAAGTAAAATAAGAGGAGATCTCTCTTGGAGCAAAAATAAATAAAGGATCAGTATCATTGGTATGGAGTAGACGATAGTATGTTTTAGAAAGATCAAAAAAACCATTTCCTTGATGAATTGGTGATATTTCGGGCATAAATTTTGCTGAATCTAAAATAGCAGCTTTCAATGTCGTTGTACTTGCGTTTGGAAAACTTTCTTTCAGCAAAGCAATTCCTCCTGTAACAAAAGAGGCAGCAAATGATGTACCAGTTCTATTCGTTTCAATATCATTGTGATCGTAGCCAACAATATTTATTCCTGGAGCTACTATATCAGGGCCCATGATTCCAGAAGGTCTAGGTCCTTTGGACGATTCAGATGCCTTTATTTTGTCATATAGCAAATGAGTCTGATTGTAAGCCATACCTACCGCTATTACCTCTTGAAAAATAGCGGGTGAAGTTAAACTTGCTCCATAAGGGCCATAATCCCCAGCTGAGGTTACAACTGGAATGTTTCTAGTCGAAATTTCACTTAGTAAAGTGGAGTTAATCGCATCTAATTGAGTAAGTTGTGACGAAATGTGAATTAATGACACATTGAGGCTCAAAGCAAGTTTTAGACCATCTTCAACCCATTTAATTTTTGATAAACCATCTTCCTTAGTTACCTTAATACTTATCAAACGCGAACTTGGTGCAATTTTCGTTATTATACCTGCAACCAATGTTCCATGACCAGAATCGTCATTTACTTCAGTAGAATTTGTAATCGTTGTGTATCTTGGTTCTCGTATTGAAATCCAACTATTATTATTAATTCCTGAATCTAATATCGCTATAGTTGTATTCTTTCCTGTAGACTCATTTTTTACTAAAAATGGGTTTATTTGATTGTAGATTGCGTTAAAAGAATCATTAACAGCATATATTTTTTGGATACTATGAACTAAGTCTTGTATTGGCTCATGAAAAACTAAATAGTTCGAATGGTTTGAAAAATAAGGAGTAGAATTATGAAGATTATAAGAAATATCAGAATTTATTTTGGAATTGGAAATCTTACTAGCCTTTGCATTTATGCAGCATAAAAATGTAGTATTGATAAGAATCAGGATGATAAAGCTATTTCTTCTAATTATATTCCATTTACGCATATTAAAGTCATCCGTTTTACAATAGGTATCCTAGACTTCCAATACTGAAAGGATATCAGCAATTGTATCAATTTCAGCTGTTGCAATAATTGTGTTTTTTAGATGGTCTTCAGAAATACCACTTCGAACAAGTATTGTATCTATTCCTGCGTTAATACCTGCAGCTATATCGGTAGATAAACGGTCACCAATATAAACTGCTTCATCCATGATGAGACAATTCATCTCCTTTAAGGTTAAATCTAGGAGATATCGGTTTGGTTTCCCGATTATTATATCAGGCTGCTTATTACATGCATTAGCAAGGGCTGCAATTCCTGCTCCAGCCCCAGGAACTAGAAAATCCTCTAGAGGGTAGCTATTATCAGGGTTTGTTCCTAAGAAGAACCCTTTATCGTTAAGTATGACTCTCATGGCATCAGCTAATTTTTGCCAAGATAATTGGCGATCCCACCCAATGCATACTCCATCAAGCTCTCTTTCATATTCCTCTGCGACATATAAGCCTTTTAGCTCTAATTCTTCACGTAAACCTGATTCTCCAATCATGAAAACTCGTTTATAATTATTATTTTTCAAATATTCTGCAGCACCGTAAGCTGAATTCACGATGGTATATTTGGACGGATTAAAACCTAATTTCTCAAACTTTTTTGTGAATCCTTCTCGTGATAAACTCGAGTTGTTGGTTACAAATCCTAGCTTAATTCCATTCTGTTCTATTTTCTCGAGGTAAAATTGTGCTCCTTTGATCGCTTGGTTCCCTTTCCATACAACACCATCACAATCTAGAAGTAAAAAGCGTTTATTTTGTAATTTATTGACCAACTTTGATCAAGATAAAAAACTCGGAATAAAATGTATTCTTTTCGATATCAGTATAAAAAGGAGAGATATGTGAAGACTTTCATTCCAGATCCCGATCAATAATGTCCGAATCCGCGGGTCCTGTTCCAATCCAAGAGAAGACCATTCCTAATTGATCTTCTATTCCAGAAATCCATTTTTTAGCTTCATCACTCAAATCAATGTAGCTTTTCTTGTGCATATCACTTGGAAAAAGAGTATCAAGCTTAGTTAAGGCAATTTTTGTTGCACCATTCAGCATAATACTTCTTTTAGCTAATTCTAGATTAAAAGGAGCAGCTCTTCGTAAACGTTTAGTTACAGTACCATATTCTACCCATCCTCTCTTCTTAGTTTCTTCTTCTGAAAGTTCTCCACTCATTTTTTCCGCTTTAGGAGATCCAACACGTGTTACAAAAGCTTTAAAAACAACTACAACATCTGTTACCTCTGTGGGTCCTATACCAACATCTGAACATATAGCTGCAGCTGTTATATCTTTACTTGTAACATGGGGATATGTACCATGCCAAAGAGACAAATGGGTAGCTTGAGTTCCTTCTAATAATACTGCACGACCTTCTTCAATAGCTTTATGTACTTCTAGAGGAACATCGATGAGATAATTTCCTAATTCTGGGAAATCTCGTGCTAGAGGAAGTTTTCTTCTAACTCGATCTTCATTTGCTGGTCCAGTGCCTGATCCTGATGTACCAACAACACCAGTTAAGTGTGTGTCTGTGTTATCTCGTTTAATATGTTCTTCAGAGATGATACCGCATTTTGGATCGCAAAAAAGCTTTTCCTCAGTACTAGTAATCTTCATTTCATTTAGAAAGACTTGAGGATTAACCAGAACACCAGGACCAACCAATAGCTTTTTGACATGTTTCCCAGCAAAACCGCTAGGAACCATACGAAGCTTGTATTCCTTGTCACCGATAACAACCGTATGGCCTGCATTTGGCCCTACTCCCCCTCTAGCAACAACTTCAACTTCTTGAACTAAATGACTAATAATTTTTCCTTTCCCCTCGTCACCGAAAAATCCACCTACTACAACTGTAACAGTCAAAATTTTTCCTCCTTATCAATAATATTTGCATTTAATTAAGATTTCAATAGCATTTATCCTTTTTAAAATCATATTCAAAAGAATTCCTATTTTTAAACACCTTCAAAAGGTTAGGATCCGTTTAAATTTTCTGATTATTCTTTTTATGATTATTTCTGTTAAATAAACTGCGAGAAGAAGGCAATTTTTTTTACTTTCTCCCTTAATTCCTTGTGTTCATTTAACATGATTTGCATAAAGGAGTGAGCTTTCTCTGGTTGGCTTAATAAAAGCCACGATTGGAGTAAGAGTCGGAGTTCCTCTATTCTTTCAGGTTCTCTTTCAACAACTGGTTTAATTAGCTCAATGGTTCTTCTGTAATCCTGAAAATCAAAAGCTAATTTTGCTGCTAGTTGACAGGCTGAAGTATGATTTGGATCAGCTAAAGCAACTTCATTTGCATATGAAAAGGCTTCTTTATACTTTTTTTCTTTAATTGCTAATAATGCAATTTGCATTTTGCTTTCATGAAAATTGGGGTCCAATTCTAGGCTCTCTTTGAAATATTTCTTTGCTTGATTTGGATTATTCATTCGCAAAAGAGTTAATCCTAAATAGAATCTCAATAATGGATTTGATTTATCTAATCCAATTGCATCCTCTAATGCTCTTTGAGCTCTGTCAGGTCTATCTATTTCTAAGAATAACTCTGCTAATAATAAAGCAATCTCTAAAGTAGATTTTCCATATTTTTTAGCTTGATATAACGCATCTATAGCTTCTTTGTGTTGTTTAAGGCTTTTATGAGCCCGAGCAATATTTATAAAAAGATTTTGAGGGGGTTTCTCTGGCCGAAACATGATTAAAGCCTTTCGATAAGCATTAAGTGCTTTATTCCAGTCCCCATTGGCGTGGTAGGCAACCCCCAAACCATATTGCGCAGTTTGAGAATTTGGAAACCGAATCAACACTTCTTCGTATATCATGATAGCTTTCTGATATTGTTCTTTATCTAGAAGATTTTGACCAAGAAGAAGCCCAGGATCAGGATTCTTGGCTTTTTTAATCGCTTTTCTAAGGATTAGCTCGGCTTTACTATCATCTTTCTGCTTACTCAAGATCATCGCTAATTCGACGGGTATCTGATGGGATTCTGGATGTTTTTTTTGAGCAGATTCAAGAATTTTTATTGCTTTTTTGATAGAACCTTGTTTTTGATGAGTTCGGCTTAATAATATATGAATTTCTGGATTTTTCTTATCTAAGTTAATAGCTTTCTCAAAACTTTTCTGAGCTTCCTTATAATCTTTAAGTTCGGACTCAATCAACCCTTTCTTAATCCATAATTCGGAATTTTTTTCCAAACTTGTAGCACGCCTAAAAGCTTCTCGTGCTTCATCATATAAATTTAAATTTGTCAATGCGACACCATAATTGGCCCAGATTCCCGCATTTTGTTGAATTTCTTCATCTAATAAAGCAAGTTCGAATTTTCGCTTTGCTTTAGCCCATTTTTTCCTTTTTATAGCAAAAATTCCAGATCTTACGAGTTTTACGTTATCTTTTGGCTTTTTTATTCGAGGAGTCACATTCTTCCAAGTAAAATAATGCTCTTAAAAATGCATACAAGCTCATTCAATCCTCCTGAAATTCGAATAAACACATTAAAGATATATAATTTTGTGGATATATTGGTGGAAATAGTTCAAATAGAATAGTTGAATACTTAATGTCTATAGAAGATGAATGAAGCTCAAAATTCTGTTCAATTTCGATTTCAGGTATATGCAATACGGGCGTAACAGTGGAATATTTAGGGAGCTAATTCGCATTTAGAATTATAAATTATATATTTGAGTAGATTCAGATTTTTGAGGAAAGAGAAAAGGTGTCACAAGAGGACTTACAAATCCAAGATAAAAATGTTTTAGATAATATAAACAAAAATAGTTCTGAGGAAATCCACCCTCTAGAAATGAAATATGGAAAAGAACCGAAAATAGAGCCTCAAGAACACTGGAGTTGGCATTGACATTTAATATTCTTTTCATACTTTTATTTGATATGAATGGAAAAAATCTC
>JBHLKP010000241.1:0-2475 GCA_048886525.1 Candidatus Hodarchaeota archaeon
ATAGCAAGAAGAGAAGTCTCGGTTTCAGGGGTGAAATCGTAAATAAACTGAGGTGAAGGATAATATAAATCCATGGCTGCCTTAAGGATAGCTCGAAATTCCTCTAGTGTTTGAATCGAAGATATTTTTAAAGCGTTCATCAATCTATGCATTATTACTCTCCCAATCTGATTAGAAACTTTATAGTTTAGTTCATTTCCTTTTTCAATGCCTAATTCAAGAAATGTGGCGTATTGCCATCTTGCATCATGTGAAAACCAGTTTTTACGGAGGATTTCAATTTTTTTGGCCTCGGTTAGAGAATTTAATAAGTTTCTTTCAATCAAAATTGCATCACCAATGTCAATTATGAATTGTATAGTGAGATATCAGCTATCATTAGTATATTATTTTCTATAAGGGCAATGAAATAATCCTACCCAAATACATTATGAAAAGCTAGTCAATTATTAGAGAATATGTTCCTCAAATTCTTTATATGCTGTAAGGGCTTTCTCGGAAACGTAATGTCTTGTAATATCATGATTTGTTATCCAGCCAATTAACTTTGGAAATTTAGTTGTTTGATTTGGTACTTTTTCTGCGACTGGAAGTCGTGAAATGTCCTTTTTTTCCATAATATGGATTGCGTGCGTTAATGTTGCATGTTTGTCTATGCATATGAGAGGTTTCTGCTTTTTTAACAAAATATCAAACACAATCCATTCTTTCGGAGATTCATGCAAGGCATTTTGGACATCACTTAGAGTTATTACTCCGAGAAGCATATCATTTTCCACGACTGGATATCCTTCATGCCGGGTGTTTCGTATAAGTTCCATAACTGTTTCTAACCTTGTTTTAGTATCGACCACAACCAATTTTTCACGAGGTGTCATTGCTTGTTCGACTGTGATTGAATCTAAGATATCTACTCGTGATTCTTTTAAAATAATGCCTCTTCTGATTAATTTTAGGGTATAGATGTTTTCTTTTTCGAACACACTAGAAATCCCCCAGCTAATTGATACTACAATCATCAGTGGAATAGTCAAAAAATAATCTTCAGTCATTTCTGCAGTCATAATAATAGCCGTTAATGGTGCTCGACCTGTACCTGCGAAGAAAGCTGACATTCCAAGTAATGCGAATAGTGCAATTGGTACACTTGTAATAATGATGATATCATCAATTATTATTCCAAATATTGCCCCTAGCATGACACCTAGAAATAAAGTTGGTGCAAAAACACCCCCTGAGCCACCAGAACCTATTGTAAAAACGGTACTAAGAGCTTTTAAAGCAAATAATAGTGTTAGGATCAGGAAAATCTGGAATACAGAACCTTCAATCATAGTACCGTTGAACACAGCCTCCATTGGAAGATAAGTGCGTCCCATAGTTGTGTAAGTTTCCCATTGTTCCCCAACAAAGAAAAATATCAAAACCAACATTAAACCTACAAATAATCCTCCTAGAGCTGGTTGGAATATATCAGGTGTTTTTATTTTTTTATTCAAGTATTCAATTATATCCTCACTTTTATAAAAGAATTTAATCCACAATGCTGATACTATTCCGCAAATAATTCCTAGTATAATAAAGAGAGGGATTAAATAAGGATCATGGTATTCTAAAAGAGGAAAACCTATGAATGCAGGCTGTGATCCTAATAAAAATTGGCCTGTAACGACTCCAACGACCCCAGCTACAATAATAGGTATGATTAACCCTGTAGTTGCACCTTCGCCAAGTAAAATTTCAAGAGCAAACAAAGAACCCCCAATCGGTGCATTAAATGTTGAAGCGATTCCCGCAGCTACTCCAGCTACTACTAAAGTGCGAATTTCTTTATGACCAAGATTTGATTTTTGGCCTACAAGCGAAGCAAATCCTGCTCCTATTTGAGCAATTGGTCCCTCCCGGCCTGCTGATCCGCCTGTGCCGATCGTTGTGGCAGATGCTAAAATTTTGACAAAAGGGATACGTAAGTTCATTATCCCATTTCTTAAAGCAACAGATTCCAAAACTTCAGGAATACCATGTCCTTTTGTTTCTATTGATATTTGTGAGGTTAAAAAACCAACGATTATGCCTCCAATAATTGGTGCAAGAAGAAAAAATAACCAAATAAATTGAGATAGTCCAATAGACTTCATAAATTGTGTAGGTATATTATAAAAGATCTCATATATGAATAAAATTGCCAAACGGAAGATCCAAGAACCAAATCCTCCAGCTATGCCTACTCCAACCGCAAGTATGTTAAGTTTAGCCAATGAGGGAATCGTTGAAATTTTTTTTTCCAAAAAAGTTTTAATTCGAATAATAATAGGAACTGACTGATCTGGTCCTTCAAAAGGAACACTCTTCGTCTGTTAAGCCTCCGAACATGCGTTAAATCTGATATTCAACTTTATTAAGAAATTATTCTGGAATAAGAATGATTTCACTGTTCTTTATGGATTTTATCACATAAGAATTTTCACTTATTTC
>JBHLKP010000241.1:2575-5902 GCA_048886525.1 Candidatus Hodarchaeota archaeon
CGTGCTTTCATTAGTTCCTCTGCCTCGCTTATGATATCTCGTGAAACCACTACAACTTTGCCTCTGAGATGATAATAGGAAGTCGGAATAATATCTAACATAGGATTTTCAACATTAGTTAAGTAAGTAGTTTTAATTTTCTCTCGATCTGGTTCTACAAATCCTTGGAAGGCTTCAATAGTTTGAATAATATCTGATCGTGTGAATATTCCTATTAATTTCATCTCATCGCCAACATTCATGACAACTGGTAACCGGCCTATCACATATCTATGCATTAAATCAGTAGCTTCTCGAACGGTCATGGATGGAGTAGCTACAATCAAATTTTCTCGTTTAGTCATTATCCCAGTGATAGGCATGTCTTCAATAGCTAAACGCTGGGCTCGAACGCGTCGAAGATCAAACATTGTTATCATTCCCTTTAAATTGCCTTCTTTATCAATGACTGGATATCCCAGGTGTTTGTAACACATGAAAATGTCTATAAGATCAGTTGTGAGAGTATTTTCTAAAATAGCAACGACTTCTTTGGACATCACTTCATCTAGTATGATGAAATTCATTAATTCATCTGCAGTCCTGGCGGTACTTGATATACCCTTGTGAATTAGTTTTTCTGTATAAATACTTTCTTCTACAAGCAAAAAATGGACAACAAACGAGATTAATACTACTAACATCATCGGGGGTAGGATATTTAGGTCTCCACTCATTTCAATAGTAATAACTATCATCGTTATCGGCGCTCGTGCTGCTGCCGCAAACAGTGAGGCAAAACCCAACAATGCATAAAGACCGACATTCAAATCAAGATTAAAAACTGAATTTATAATAATCGCAAAACCAGCACCAAAAGTAGCTCCCATAAATAAAGACGGAGCGAAAATTCCTCCTGACACCCCACTTCCTAGTGACAGTGCTGTTGAAATTATTTTTAAGAAACAGATTCCTATGAGAAAAATTCCCAAAATTACTCCAGTAAACGAGGTTAATGCAGTAAATTCGGCGTCTAATGCTTCATGGATGATAGGATATCCTCCACCTCGCAAATCGAGGGAAAATACAACTAATATTATACCCACAATGCCTCCTGCAATTGCTGTATCCACAGGAATGGAAAAACGGTTCTTGTCAAAATAATTTTCTGCAAAATAAAGAATCTTTTGCCATATAATTGCGATTAATCCAACAGAGATTCCTAGGATAATTACAAGTGGTAATTCCCATACTGATTCTAATACATGTGCAGGAACGGCAAATACACTAGCTGTTTCCCCAATAAGGACGAAATTAAGGGTTACAGCGGCTATACAGGCAATTGCAATTGGAACAGCGGAATGTAAAGTAATAGTAGCCAGTAATACTTCCAATGCAAACATTGTTCCTCCCAATGGGGCATTAAAGACAGCAGCAATACCTGCACCTGCACCAGCTGCTATAAGAATATTTGTTTCCGCTGAAGTCATTTTATTTCTGGTACCTAAATATGATCCTGCTCCTGCTCCAATTTGAGCTATCGGTCCTTCTGAACCTGCACTTAATCCTGATCCGATAGTTAGGATTGATAAGAAGAATTTCCCAATGGGTGTCCTAAGTTTGATTGGTATGTGTTGATGCATAGCTTCTAGCACGTTTGGGATCCCATGGCCTTTAGAAAGTGGAAAGTATCGATAAACAGCATATCCCACCAGAAAGCCTCCTATGGTGGGAATAATTATGATTAAAGCATATGAGATTAGACTACCAAACTCATTTCTCGCTAGGCTAACTAATCCATCATTACTGAATAAAAAATGGTCCATAATTTCAATCAATGATCTAAATAAAAGACCCGCTAGTCCTCCTAAGAACCCTATAAAAATAGCTATTACTTCCAGCTTTATATCCCGTTGGAATCGATATGTTGATCGTCGTTTATACGTGCTAAATACCTTCTTTTAGTACTCAGGGTTCAAATTATTCCCTAATAACGAGGATATGGAAGAAAGTAAATCAAATTTATATTCTTTGATTTTTTTTGAAATATTAGGGAGTAAATTACGAGGGAAAGCATCTAAAGGTATTCACCTTCTTTCGGGGTTGGGATATTCCGAGTTTTAATTGTTTGGTTTAGCTTATCATTTTCTGATTGATTATCATTGTTAAATCTCTTATTGAAAAGCTTAGGATAATCATTTTTACGGTTTATCATTGTATTTTTCCCCTCATTCGGAGAATTTATCCGCAAATTAAGAAATCAGAGGATTAGTTCGAAGAACTTAATCAAATGACTGAATAAAAAGATTCTAATTATATTAATGTCAATTAAGTGAAATTAACCGATTTAAAGCGTCAAGCAATACGAAACTCCGAAGACATAATAAATAGTTACCGTGATCTGCTAATGCTTTGTTTGATGATCCCCGTGAAAGGTTTTTGCAACAATCATCCAATTTCCATCAGTCTTTAACATATGATAGTAATCTTTGAAGTCCGAAACTCTCTTAGGGGTTTCCATTCTCATTTTTACTCTGATAGAGGCAGTGTCTTGCACAAGATCGATATTTTCAATAGAAGCGGAAACTTTGTATTCATTCAAATCTTTAATGTTCTTCTTTGTGTTTTCACATATATCTTTCCATACAGAGGATTCATGAATCACCAATTTTCCTTCTGGATCGGTTGTCATCAGTTTTGCTTCCTTATGAAACACTTTGTATATCTTTTCATAATCTAAGGACTTAATTCCCTCAAAATAAATATCTATAGCCTTTTTAATTGCATCTAATTCCATATCAAAGCCTTCACTCAATTTATTTCCACCTATAATTGTTTTTTAATTTCTCAAAATAAGTGAGAAATTATTCTCAATAAGATGTATAAATATTTCTCGGTTCAGGCAAGAATGAAAAGTGCCCCTAATACTAATAATTGGGATTGAGTTAAATTCTAGATAGTGATAAAAGTGTCTGATTCTCCTTATATTGACGCTATAACTTATTCTCAGCCTTTAATGAAAGAGATTGCTGATGATAATGCGAAAAAATTATTCTCGGATCCAAATTTATCTCAGATTCTACGTATTCTAAGGGATAATAATAATCCAATGACTGTGGATGAATTAGAGGAATATTTTAAAGCTATTGATCAACCAAAGTCTTCAAAAACAATTTACAGATATTTAAAGAAACTTGAGGATGCTGAGCTTATTGTTCAAGCAGGAAAAAGGGTATTCTCCAAAGACGAAAAAAAAGTAAGAACTAAAACCCTCTATATGAGATCAGCTAAGTTATTTTTTCCTATTACGACCCCTTATGAAATGAAGCGTCAGAAAAAGGAGATTGT
>JBHLKP010000242.1:0-5828 GCA_048886525.1 Candidatus Hodarchaeota archaeon
TTTAGCTTTTTTAATTTTTTCCTGTCCTTCTTTTCCGAATTCTGGTAATACAATCTGTCTAGCATACCTTAATAGTTCTTCATTAGATAGACTACTCATTTTTGATTTCCTCAAGAAGATTCTTTCTTTTTGGCACCTCTTTAACCCTCTAGTACTATTTAATACTAGTTTCTTGATAAACTTATTCTTCTAACTTTACAATTGGATCACGTTTCATTCTTTCCCAGAATGATCTAACATCATTCTCGGGTTCTAAACTTATAAGTTCTTTTGGGCTTAATTGATAATAATATTCAGGAAAATAATCTGCATACTTAGGAGAGGCAAAACGTTTACCCATAAAAATTATTATTCCACGATCAGATGGAGTTCGAATTAATCTACCTGCAGCTTGAAATGTACGTGTTAATCCAGGAAACTGATATGCGTAAGCAAACCCATTACTGAATTTTTCTTCATAGTATTGTCGAAGAATTTCTCGTTCAAAAGAAACGGTTGGTAAACTAGGGCTAATCACAAAAACTCCATCTAAAATTCCTGGAAAATCAATTCCTTCGGCAAAAATCCCGGCACTGACCGCTAAGGCTAATATATAGGGGGATTTCTCAATCGTTCTGATAAATTGCTGACGATCGTCATCATTCATTAAAGGATTTTGTTTCAAAAGCATCAGATTCTCTTTAGGCTTAATGAACTGACCTACGTTTTGCATAAATTTAAAAGAAGGAAAAAAAGCGAAATACTTACCTTTTCTAATAGAAATCGTTTTTTGAATAATAGCAGCTATTTCATCGTAATAATGCTCTCTATATCGGTATCGCGTATCAATTTCTGGATAAATAATAATTTTTCGATTTTCAGAAGGAAAAGGAGACGGATAGCTTTCATACACTGTCTTATCAATAGGAAAGCCCAATAAATCACGATAAAATGGGAATGGTGTTATTGTAGCTGAAATTGCAATTGCTGATTTGAATGACTTTTTTAAGCGTTGGAATAAAAACGAAGAAGCATCCTTACATAGAATCTTAATTTCGTTGTCATGAGTGTTAAAAAGTGTTGAAAACTCTTCTGCATTTTTTGCCAGAATAGCTGTCTCTACAAAATCTCTTAATTGATAGTAGAATGATAATACAGGATCTTCTGGCCAATGAATACTCTTCTCAATAAGAAATCTTAAGTATTTAGGTATATCCTCTTCTAGATTCATTAAAATCTGTTGAAAAGATTTGATATCGATCTCTTCTAAGAGATGAGTTGAAATTTCGCTATTAAATTCAGTTTGAAGTGACCTGAATATCCTCTCTAATGCTGGAGGAAGAAATTCGGGTAAAGGAATACTGCCAATCCTTCGTTTAAGTTGTTTGAAAGATTGTTTTAATTTAACAACTTGAGCTCGTGATAAATTGTGAGAATAATAAGATAAACTTCTGTTTACTAAATTATGGGCTTCATCAATCACTAAGTAAAATTTAGATCGCTTTGGTCGTGGTTCCCTAAAAAAACGTTGCAATGCAACACGGGGATGAAAAACATAGTTATAATCCCCAATAATTATATCAGCACTTAAAGCGATATCCAAGGCTAGTTCAAATGGGCAAAAACTCTCTGAAATTAATGCTTCTTTCTCAATGTCTTCTGGATCAATCACTCCTTGCCTAGCAATAAACTGTTCAAGAACTGATTCTGGATAATATTGAATATAGTTTCGTAGAAAAGGACAATAATCTTCATGACAAAAATAAAAAGCATTTGTACACATTTTTTCTTTTGCTTTTAGCATAATAGCAAGAAAATTAACTCCTTGCTGTATAAACAATTTTAGAGTTTTTTCAACGATATATCGTTGTGTATTTTTTGCTGTTAAGAAAAAAATCTTCGTATCTTCAATAATTGCCTTAGAAATCAAAGGATATAAAGATACAACGGTTTTACCAAGACCACTGGGGGCTTCTAAGATGATATACAAACCATCACTAATAATTTCATTGATTCTTTTAATAATGTCTTCTTGATAAGGACGATATTCAAAAGGAAATTGTAAGTTTTCCAAAGAATGAATTTTTTGGATAAGAAGAGCTTGACGCTCTTCCTCTGCTTTAATAATGACCAGTAATTTCTTTTGTATAAACTCCTGCATATCCTGGTATGGAATAGGAACAATATATTCCTTCTCATCAAGTTTATTAAACATAACCAAATTTAATGAAAGCTGAGCAATCTCATCTTCGATTTGATTTAATAACCAAGCATAACATTGAAGTTGAGTTTTGTAAAGCTCAATTCGTGGATCGTTCGGAGAACCATTAAAATTTTTAAGGAAGGTTGACTTTATTTCTTCTATTATAACGGACTTGGAGGAACGAAAGATAAGGTCTATTCGTCCACGAATAATAATATTCCAATTGTTAATATTTAAACTGTGTTTTAGAAAATATTCAGTTTGATAATTTTTATTTGCCTTTTTTCTCCTGTTTTGGATTTTTTGATGGATTTCTCTGCCAATTTCAGCGCTTTTGAACGAAATAAATGCTGAATTTTGTTTAGGATATCCAATAAGTGAAATATCTCTTACGCTTAGGCGAATCTCCTTATTCTTAATATTAATACGAATGGTCAAGGCAAGTAAAGTTACTTCAGCAAGATTACATAAAATCTCGTACGTTGGTAAAAGCCAAATATAAAATGAGATGTGTATACCTAGTCTTTTTCATCTAATGATTAAAATTCAATATAAATTATCCGTTCCCCACCTACTTATTTATAAAACAATTCTGAATACTAAATTAAATTTTTAGTATAATTATTCCTTTTTTGCGGAACATCGATATGGATCCGTTTTTAAGTGTAGATTTACTTTTCTAACATAAGCACAAATTCTGTTTTGCTTATTTATGAAATGGCTTATTTCGACAGTAGATAAGTCGTTTTAAAATTTTGAAAAATAAAATGCCTATATAGGTGAAATAAAGAAATGAAAAAGTATTATTTACTTTTTGGAATTGTAACAATTGGTATATTGATGGTAGGAAGCCTACCTGTACCAGTTGTTGCACAGGACGACTTCATGGAAAACTTTCCCTTACCAGGGACATATGATATTTTCGTAGATATGTCTTTGGACAATATATGGAACACTGGTCCATCACCTTTTACCCCAACAGGGATGATAAACACGAATTTACGGTATTCCGTGACAAATATGATAAGTCCCTTGGATGAGTATTTCAATGCTGGTTTTTTCGGTGGGGATCCAGCAGAATATACGGGACCTTTGTTTGCTATTGATGGTGACTTCATAGATTCAGAGCTTTTTGTTAAAATACTGAATGATCAAGGAACTCAGATTGATTGGCAAGCAGCACTTATACTAGGGAAAAACATTACAATTTCATGGATGATGCAAGAGGAACCTGTAAACGCTTCTCCACAGCTTCTTGATTTTCTTGAAATAGCACCAGAGAATTTCACAATAGTTGAAGGAACTGCACCTCCAGCGTTTCCAGTAGTTAGATCTACAACCAATTTTTCAGACTTTTTCGACTATCAGGAACTATTATATGACTATGGCTATCATGGATTGCCTTTTTTCGCGCCTGGAATTTTCTATCTTGACAATGTGGCTGATGCATATGAATTCTGGACCAATGAAGTTAATATGACAAAAATATTCCCTGGTCCTGATCCTGAATATAATCCAGATGAATATCAAGATGTCACAAAATCAACTTTTCGTAGTCCTGGAGATTATATGACCCTTGAACTTAACTTTGAATGGGGCAATGTTACTTCAAGCGAAGTTTATGGTAACGCTTCTGTTTGGTTTAATTGGGATGACACTTCTGGTCTTCTCGAGGGTTTTTCAGCTGAAGCTTTTGGAGATTTAGACGAAAGTGGTACACTTGATACCAACGAACAATTTTTCATTGAACTTTGGTTAACTAGCACTGAACAAGCCGACATTCCAGTTGATATAGGAGACAGTGGTAAATATCTGCTAGATATTGAGCTTTCAGCGGTTGTAAGTGACTATGAAAATGCCACTGAAGAGGATATGATTAACACACTTTTATCATCGATAACTGATCCGATAAATCAGGAGTTAAATGGCATTCATTTACTCAATTATACTGTTGATGCGATAGATGGACTGTATTACCATGTTGACGGTTATATCTTCGATCTAGGCAGCTATATGACGGATCGTTTCGGATGGTTATTCCCCCCACAGGAACCATCACCAATTGGTATTGGATCTCAGGAACCAGTTCCCCCAGTTGAATCTTACTACATCCCCTTTACAGAAATGGGTGGCGATCCAGGACAACGGCAGGATACATCTGATTTTGCTATCAACCTATTTGATGGTATGAATTACATGAACAGTACAGAGTGGCTCCAAGGAAAAGGTGATTACCAACCTCAAACATATTTTAATGGCTCTGTTTTTGTAACAAACAACACTCATCTTGAGGTAGGTGGTGTCAACCCTGGAATAGTAGATGCATGGGTCTTCAATTCCACTGAATGGTGGAACACTTGGGATCAGGTAACTGAAAGTTTCGAAGATCATTTCAATGAAATGCTTGGAACAGAGGTTCATCATGGCCCGCCTGAAATCCTCAAATATGGCTGTACCTGGTATGAATGCTGGGAAGAAAACTGTACAGAAGTATGGAATGAAGATATTCAAGATTGGGAAACTGTGTGCGATTGGGCATGTAACGAGGTATATGGTACCTGTGAAAGTGCATGGTTCATCAACAGTAGCGGCCCATTTGAAATGGATCCTAATCTAATGGATACAACTTACTATGTTGTTTACAAAATCAAAGAAATGCCAGAAACCACTTATACGACTTATGCGCCATTTATGAGTCCGTACATGCTTTTCAGTAATATAAATATGGATCCCTCTATAGCATCACAATTAATTCCAATGCCCATCCGAACTCCTGATTGGGATGTTACTGGTGGAATTGTTATATTCTTGGATGGTTATATGGATCAAGTAATTGAATTTATTACCAGTCCGGACTTCATTGCTCTTCTTGAATCCATGGTAATGGAAACTGGAGATCCAGGCGACAAAGTGGCTATCAATTCCATTAATATGGGCTTTGATTGGATTAACAATGGAACACACGCAGGTATGGAAACACATGAGGATGCAAATGTTGATCTAGCTGATAATAACACTATCAATGAAACATACACAGAAATGCATGTAGAATTCTCCGAAGACACATATTATCTCTGGGATGCTTCTGGCGCTATCAATACTGTTGGATTAGTATATGAATTGCATTTAACCTACGACTTCGAACTATGGCCAGAACCAACAACTACAACAACCACTCAACCAATAAGCCCAACAACAACAACTACTACTACTGAAGAACCTCAATTAAGTCCAGGATTTGAAATAATTTTCGTTTTAAGCACCCTGGTCGTTCTACCGATCTTCTATAAGAAGAAACGACGTTAAGTCGTTTCTTATTCCTTTCTTTTTTTATTTTAATGTAATTTTTTCTTTATATGATTTTTAAAGATGATATTTTAGATTAATTTTTAATTTTCTTGATTTTGTCGGCAGGGTTTAGAGGAGATAATACCTATCTCTAGAGTAATATCAATAGACAACCTTTTTTCCTGAATCTGGAGATGCGTTCTCTTGTAGATTCGCTTATATTCTCAAATATGGATGGAAATAGATGTCTGGGAGACGATTTTCTTACTTACAAAATAGGTTAAAACAATATAAAATTGAATTTCTAGTTGGAGGGTTAATTTCCATACCGATATTTTTATTTATACTATTTGCAGTT
>JBHLKP010000243.1:0-5796 GCA_048886525.1 Candidatus Hodarchaeota archaeon
ATCATCAGAAAGCGTTTCTTCTATTAAATCAGGATTAGAGCTTTGGATATAAAGAGCGTTTGATAAATCCGAACTTGAAATATCGGCTATGAATCGAGCAGTATTTATAGAACAATATATTCCCGAGCCTGAAAATTCATTTATAATATCGCTTACTTCAAGATTTTTTTCGACTCCATAAATATCAAAGGTAATAGAGGAATTTCGTTTAAGATTATATTTAATTGCGAGATCCTTTGTTATAATCAGTTTGTTTTCTACAATTATTGCTCTATCGAATTGGCGCATAACAGTAGATGGCTGTAAACCAGTAATCGTATAAATTTTAGTTTTTTCTTGAGAGAAACGAACAGGGAGTAATATAACTGGTTCATAGATGTTAATTGAATCGATTAAATTATCTCTTTGTAGGATACTAGTAATTTCGGTTGAATTGTAATAATTATCAAATATTATTTGATTATCCCAGACTTGATAATAATTAAATTGCTTATCTACGCTAGTTATATAGCCGTAAACGACTGTTGATCCGAAAAGTGATATGAATGTCGCTAAAAAAATTCCAATAAGTACAAAAGTTGATTTTCGTTTTTCCTGAAAAAGTGAACGTATCGAAAACTTGGTTAAGGGGGATAATGGGGCCACTAATGACGCTAGTCGCTCAAAAATTATTTTTTTCCCAGGTTTAAATTTAGCTTTGGGCCTCATTGCTTCAACAGGTTGTAATTTTATTACTTTTCGACACGCAAAGAGTGAACCTATAGTAGTTATTGATATTGTAAGAAAAAAATAAGTAAAAGTAGGTATGAAAATACCGCTAGTAAGTGTTTGAACCGTTGGTAATACTTTCACTCCAATAAGCTCGATATAATAATCTCCAGTACTAATCCCAACAATAAAACCCGATAATGCCCCTAATGCCCCTCCAATGACGCTAATTATTAAAGAATACATTAATGAACTAGTTAATATTTCTCTGCTTGTAAATCCTAATGATTTGAATAGACCTAATGTCGCATACTCTTCTTCAACAATCCTTTTCAAAACTATAAATAACATTATGGCAGCAATTCCTACAAAAATAACAGAGAGGAGTAATCCCATACCTAATAATTCAGCACTTGCAACTTCTAAATAGAAATTTCTACCTTCAATGTTTAGAACATTATCTACACCGATTGTTGTTAATAATGCCTCTAAAAAATCATTTTTCTGTGATGGATTTTCAAAATAACACGAAATTTGATTTGCCGTTAATTCATTTATAGTTAATGTTTCCAAAGTAGGATATTTCATCCACAATACAGGTCCTGCCCACATACCGAAGAATTCAGTGGCAGGTCCTGGTTTCACAGCGTATTCTGGAGAATCAACATAATCAATTGTTTCTAATTGAAAGGAATTGTTTTCAGAGGTTTGGATTGTCAATAAGCCCCCTAAAATCCAATTATTTTTTTCAGCATTAAGTTTTTCTACAACAACGACATTTTCTTCTTCTGATCCGTAAAGAGTGTTTGTTAAGCCTGAATGATAGTAAAGCTGGTCAACTTCTAATTTCCTAGAGCCATTAATTCCGTATAGATGGGCTGTTGTCCATGTACCTGAAAATTCAACTTGTACTTGATAAAATGCTCTGACCTCAAAACTCAAATCAAAATTTGTATTTGATATTGCCTCATTTACAGCGGTTGTAAGGTTTCTAACCTCACTTGGCTTTGTAGTGACTAAAAGATTATGATAATGATGCTTTTCCCATGAAGCATCTAAAATTTCAGCAAGGGAAAAATAGAGATTGCTATACATACTAGAGGTCATTCCACCTATTATAATAACAATTATTATTGGAATAGATCTAGTTTTCTTCCATCTTAAATCTCGCCATGCTTTTAAAAAGAATAGTTTCATTTAGATACCTCTATGCTTCTTCAATGGCTGGTGGTGCATTAAGTTCTTCCCAAAATTCTTTTTCCTTCAAGGGATCATATAAAGCAGTCCCATATATTTTCCCATCACGAAGATAGATTATTTTGGTAGCTAGTGACGCTATTCCTTTATTATGAGTGACAATCACAATAGTTACTTTGTATTCTTTGTTAATTTTCTGTAGTAATTTCAGGATTTTCCCTGCAGTAATACTATCAAGACTTCCTGTGGGTTCATCGGCAAGAAGAATCTTGGGTTCTTTAGCTAAAGCTCGTGCAATTGATACTCTTTGTTGCTCTCCTCCGCTTAGTTGTGCGGGAAATTTGAACGATATATCTCCTAGGTCTACCGCTTCAAGAAGATCGGAAGATATTTTTTTTGCTTCCGATGGTTCATGTGTAAGTCTAGCAACTAGTTCAACGTTCTCAAATGCTGTAAGTGAACCAACAAGATTATAAAATTGGAATATAAATCCAACATTGTTTCGACGATATTTTGTTAATTTTTTTTCTGGAAGGGAGGAAAGCTCTTGACTCGTGTCAAAATAGATTTCGCCTCCTGTTGGTTTATCAATACCTCCAATTAGATTTAGTAATGTTGTTTTTCCTGAACCCGAAGGCCCCAATACTGCAATGAATTGCCCCTGATCTATAGAAAGGTCTATTCCACAAAGAGCTGGAACAGTCAATTCTCCCATCTGATAGTTTTTTGTAAGGTTTTTTATTTCTAATGACGTTTTTATTCACCTGAGAGATTTGTCTTTTTTGCAACAGTCTTGCAACTTGCAATAATTATACGACTCAAAGACCTATTTATACTAGAATAATCACAAGTTGTGATATAATGACTTCTCAAGATACTTTTAATGCTCTACCTTGGCTAAGTGATGATGATTGGAAGAGGATGGGATTTCTTCAACTATCAATTCTAAGTAGTCTTTTAACACAAGAAAGATATGGATTAGAAATTAGAGATCATTTAATGCTAAATGGTTATGAAATTGGTACTAATCAGCTTTATTCTTCATTAAACAAATTAGAAAGCAGTGGTAATATTTCCTCACGGGAAGAAGAAAGAAAAGGAGTAAATAGGAAATTCTATAAAATTACAGAGAAAGGTAGATCTTTTTTTGTTATTTACACACTAAATTTTATTATGTTATTACAAGATGTATATCCAGTTGATTATCTTACACCTCTCACAGATCTTGCTTGCGAAATGATCGAACCTCATATTACCCCTAAATCTGTATTATTTGATTTTTCAATTAGATATACGGATTATCAATTTGGCCCAGTTGTTAATATGAGTGAAAAATTAACATCACCTGAAGGACACTTTCATCTGTTAAGTCAAAATGAAATTTATACAAATGTTTTAAAAAAGAAAATTACTTACTATGGTTTAGATAAGGTTGTTTCTATCAAAACTTTGACTGCAGGCCAAATTTCCCTATCTAGAAGTTCTATAGATATAGCTATATGTAATTTTATGTTACATTATTCTCATAATGACTGGATAATTCCTGAATTATCTCGAATTTTGAAATCAGGTGGATATTTTTTTATTACAAATCCTTTAGAAATGGGAAAAGAGGAAATTAAGGATATTAGATATTCTTTGATTGTATCCTTAAGAAAATTATCCCCTTTAGTACCAAAAATTGGGATAAACGAGGAAAATACAATAAAATTACTCAAAAAACACGGTTTATTAATTATAGAGAAGAAAATTCAGAGTGGAGTTATATTTTTGTTTGGTAAAAAAGAATAGAGAGAAAATTTCGCTTAATTTTCGATTAATAAATTATTATCTTATTTCTCGTTGATCAATCAAACACAAAATGATTTTAATTAACTTATTTCAACAGAGAATAAGAAAAACAATATTATATTTAATTTAATAGAAATGGAATCATTTCTCCTATCAATTCATTCAAATTATCTGGAAATGCATGTCCTAAATCATTAATTTCGTAGCACTTATTCTCAATACTTTCAAGTTCTAAAAGGTCTATAAGTTTCTTGATATTTTTATAACCTGGATCTTTAGTACCTACTAAAATGCAGCACTTTATCCCTTCATCTCTTGCTCTTATGAAATTTTTTGAAATAATATCAGGTTGGATTAAAGAGGGATTTACTGCAATACATCCTCTTACTGAGAACTTCGGCCTTACAAAAGTGGCTTCTAATGCCAAATTTCCTCCAATAGAAAATCCAGATAAGAATACATTATTTATATCAATGTTATATTCATTTTTGATTTGTGAATAAATCTCATTCAATTCTATTAAGCCATTATCAATATTCAACCAAGTATAGGTGTTTTCTCCTGTTATTTCTGATGATTGAGGTAAAGCTAGTAAAATATCATGTTCTAGTACTTTTTTCCACAATTTTTCTGTTTCTTCGATATTGCCATCACCTTGGTGTAAAGCAAATAAAACAGGGTATTTCCTACTTGAATTATAATTTACTGGAGCATGAACAATCCATTTAAATGAAGTGTTTTCCCTTATCTTCTTATAACGAGAAAAAAATTTTTCTACGATATTAATAAATTTACTAATTTCCATCAAACGATCATAATTAGGAAACAAACGTATGGTTGCATCAGCCCACCAAACTCCTTTTTCATACGCTTCCTCCAATGTTTCGACCATTTCTTCGACATTGTCTAATAACGCGTGAAAATATGCAAGATTAAAGCTTGCACTGTTTAAACGATCTGGAAATCTTTCCTTAATTTCAACAGCTACTTTTAAACCCTGAGTAAATTCTTTATTTTCAAAGCATTCCTGCAATTTCTGACGAATTTGTTGATATTCTTCCTCACTCATCATTACTTCCTCAATAATATTTATATCTTAAGAATAAAAGTACTAAAATTAAGAATATATAAAAATCCTTGTTTTAATCATTCTGTTTCTGCAGAATGGTACATGGAATTATTATTAGTTCTTCTAATTCTATTGGGTACTTCTTGGAGAGATCTTATAAATTTAAATTATTTAAATCTGGAATATACGAAGTAAATAAACCCCATGCATAAATCATTGAGATTAACCAGCTGGAAATAGACTATCAGGATTCCTTCCTTTCTTCTATTAAAAATGGAGACCTTTTCACTTTAAAAGTTTCATGAATACTCTTCGAGAATTCTCCTAGCGTCATCTAAATATCGGTATACCGATTTTTCTCTTGTTGATTCGCTTAATAGATGGCCTTGAGTTTCAATTGAGGCAATGGCTTCTAAAGCTTTACTTTTTTGACGATAAAGACGGTTTTTGTCAGCTTCTTGTACTATCTCAGAAAAGATCTTGTATGCATCATCATACGATGAACCGACAAGAGCTAGATAACCTTTTTGAATTTTCATTTCTAAATTTAAAGCTGGTAATCTTTTTTCCTTAATTTTGGCTTCTAATTCAATTAAGTTCCTAGTTGCTTCTTTATAGGCTCTTTTATTTCCAATTCTTGACATTTCAATTAATAATTCTGAGTATAATAATTTATCAGATATAGGACATGCGCCTATTTCTTTTATTATTTCTAAAGATGATTTTAATGCCTTCTTGGCTTTTCCATAATTCATTTCGTGCTTTTCAATAGCTGCAAGTAAACGATAATACTTTGCTTTTTCCCAGTTGGAAATAAAAAACTCAGATTGCTTTATTAATTTATCCTTTGCTTCATCAGGCTTATTTTGGGCACAATGAACACGAATTTCTATTTCTAGAATCTCTAGCTCTGGTATTGTCTCCTCTCCTTTACTCTTTAACATTGAATTGATATTTCTAACTTTTTTTATATTTTCATGAGCCTCTTCAATTTTATTTTGTAAGTAATATAGCTCTGCAAAAGCTAGATA
>JBHLKP010000244.1:0-5762 GCA_048886525.1 Candidatus Hodarchaeota archaeon
TGTTGCTTGTCTAAACTTATTAACAAGAACTTCTGGAGTTCCAATAAATCCATACTGCTTAAGTTCCTCTTTAGGCTTTTTTCCTTTCGTTACCAGGTCTTTAATTATCATATCATATTCTTCATTATTCTTTGCAATGTGAATAGCCGAGAAACCAGAAATGAAGAAATCACTCAATCGTTTATTGTTTTTTTCTAATTCTGGTTCTAATAATTCAATTTTTTCTTTTAACAATTTTAAATTTCTTGGAATATTGAGACCATCAGCATATTTTGCAGTAATTTTTATCATTCGTGGCTTATCTGCTCCAACTGATATTCTAAATGGATTTTGGATTGGTTGAGGAATATTAATTGCATTATTTAATTTCCAATACTTACCTTCATAAGAAAAAGTTTCATTGTGTAACATTCCTCGTAAAATTTGCAGTGCTTCTTCAAAACGATCAACCCGTTCTTTCGCTGAAGGCATTCCACGTCCTTTTTCCATTAGATCATATCCTTCATATTCCGGTTTATTCCATCCTGCTCCTATTAACAATTCATATCGTCCATTTGTCATTTGATCTAATGTTGCTATTGATTTTGCAAGAAAAGCAGGATTCCTTAATGAGTTGAATAATACGCTATGTCCCAAACGGATTTTCTTTGTTTGGACACCTATCCCAGTCATTGCTGTCCAAGCTTCAAGATAAGGTTCCTTACCCTTATTAGCAAACCCATGAACGTGATCATTTAAAAAAACTCCAAAATAGTCTAATTTTTCAGCCTGTTTTGCTAACTCCAACATACCTGAATAAGTTGTTCCTGCTCTAATATAAACTCCAAATTTCATAAATTAGCCTTCTAAAATTCCTCTTTTATTTCAAATTTTCTTTCCTGTTCTTCTGGAGAAGTAAAAGGGAAGATATAGGTATCCTTTTCTGGAATTGTACAACCTGAAAGTAGAAATGATGTTGTTACTATAATCACTAACAGATTACCTTTTTTCATTTTACTAAAACTTTTATTCATACAAATTCCCAGTGAAATGATAAACTGAATTTAAATAAAAATTTAGGTTAGGGCATTAAATGCTTATCTGAATTACATTTATAGGAAAGTATATGACCTTCTATTACAATTTTATTCTTTATCTTCATCTTCTACTGCGATTAATGATTAAATATTGATTAATTAGTCCCTGAGTATCAGATTCTTTAGAGTCACGTGTTTAGCTAGAAGAGAACTCACCATCTGAGGATCAACAAGGTACAGATCTTGATCTAGCAACAAGAAGTCTCAAGTATAATTTACTCTAAGGAGTAAAAGTGATCACAACAATCATCTCCAGACATTAGCGTTTTTGTACGCTTGAATTTTATTTTTGGATTATACCCTTCTACGATAAAAGGATCCTCGCTACAATGAAATAGTAGACCATACTTTTCTTTGTTAATAGACCGGTAGGTATCTGCTATTGGACATTTTGTACAAAAGATTTGGACTGATGTTTTAGTTCGCTCAATTGTAAATTCCCCATCAGTCCATTGTTCCCAAAGAAAACTGATCAAGTCATCTAAGGATGAAACCCCTTTTTGGGAAGAAAATTTCGAAAAAGCAGAGCGTGTATGTTCTGCTACTAGCTCCTCTGCTATCTGTTTATATTCATCACCAAAATCTCTCTCCCATTCTTCGAGCAACAATTTTAACTTTTTTGGATCTCTCCTACTCTGACGAATCGATCGAATTTTTTCCCAGACCTCTTGCATCATTAATTTCCTCCTAATTTAAGAGTTTAATTATATTCATCCACCTTGAATCCTTCCCTATAAGTTTTGCGACATTATTAGAATGCGTGATATCGTTATAATTTGTCATATAATCCCTTCATTATCAATTGGACAAGATGAATGATTTAAGATTAAAAAAATGTTGTTGCTACCGTAATTAATTTTTTTAACTAATAGAAATTTTAATTTACCGATTTACAGGTTATTCAAATTAGGGATTGAAAATAAGAGAATAGTCTGAAATAACAAGATATACCATAATATATACTCCTGCAAATACTTTTCTTAACCTAACCAACGTTAGATTAAGATACATTTGGATTTGAGTATATGTTTGTAATAATGGCTGTAAGTCTTTTTATCCTTAAAAGAAAATGTACAAAGTCGTTTATGTTATAAATGCATGAACGCATTCATTTTTAGGATCCTTCAATGAATCAATACGCTAAATTTACTTTGACACATTCTTATCTGGATCCCGAAACATAAGAATCGGTGTAAATATTCGTTTCAACCAGCTGGGATCTACAATGGTCTCCTTAGCGTATTTCACTTCCATTTTATCTAATCTCTTTAAAAAATAAGTGAGTCGTTGACGAAAATCTTGATAATTCTTATTAGACGGTAACGTCCATGCAGTCTCTGCAATTGCAGTTAGCCTAGGAAACACTTGCCAATCCAAACGATCTAAACGAGGAACCCATTCCGTCCATAATGGTGCCTCAATACCTAGGACATTATTATGAAATTCTTCTGAGAGACTAGGAGGGATAGGATCAAAGTGATATACTTTCCGTAAAGGGGTCATGTAATAGGGATAATCCAGGTAAGTATGAAAAAACTTTGAGATTATGAATTTTCTTCCATTCTTGAGATGAGCTAATACCAAATTATCCTTCCTTAGCCAATGTTGGCCAATTATTTCCTGATTAAGGGCTCCAAATCTTTCAGTTATGATTTCATTCCAACCAATAGGAATTTTACCCTTTTCTAATAAAAGACTCCCAATTCTATTGGTAAAATATTTTTGTAATGCTTCTTCATCAGCTAAATGCTCATCGATTAATCGTTTTTGACAATCTGGGCACTCTCTCCACCGATCTTTAGGTACTTCATCGCCTCCAAAATGAAAATATTTACTAGGGAACAGTGTAAATAATTCATTAAAAATACCTTCTAGAAATTGAAAAGTAGATTCTTTACCCACACATAAGACATCTTTCTTGATTCCCCAAGTCGTAGCGACCTCAAATGGCCCACCAGTACAGCTATATTCAGGATAAGAGGCTAACATTGCTGTTGAATGACCAGGTAGGTCAATTTCTGGAATGATATCAATAAAAAGTTGTGAAGCATAATCAACAATTTCGTGTATATCTGATTGAGTATAAAAACCTTGATGGGGAGATTCCTTCTTTTTACCACGAATAAAACTGCGGTAACCTCCAATTTGAGATGATTTGCGCGAGGACCCAATTTCAGTTAGCTTCGGGAATTTATTAATTTGAATACGCCATCCTTGATCCTCTGTTAGATGCCAATGAAATTTATTCAGCTTATGGAGAGCTAAAAGATTAAGTATCCGCTTAACAATAGTTTTTCCTTGAAAATGTCTCCCTTCATCTAACATAAAGCCTCGCCAATGAAAACGAGGATAATCAACAATTTTAACTCCTTGGATAGGCCATACACCATTTTCTATTGGAGAAAGAGGGATAAGCTGCCTTAAAGTTTGGATAGCATAAAATAGTCCCCTTTTATGGGCACTCTGTATCAGAATTCTTTCTGAACCAACTTTTAAAGAGTATCCTTCATCTCCTAACTTACTAAGCTTATCATTTAGCCTTAAATTTACACAATTAGAATTGGAATTCTCCTCTGAAATTCTACATTTTAACCCAATATCATCAACCACAACTTTTTGGAGAATATTACCTAAAATTTGTAAACTGGGGGAAATATCGATAAAAACACCCTTTGAAAGGATAAAATCACCCTCTATAAGGGTGATTTCTACTGGATGAGGAATTACTGGCAGAATTTTCAATCTTATCATATCATATTAATGGATTAATTATAATGCTTTGGATTTTCTTGAATGTTATTTAGAATAAGATATTTATGGATTATCTAAAATTAAGAATTATCTTACTAGTAAAATTTATGCGAAATGCTGTATGCTCTACCTCTGAAGATGAAAATAAATACTTCATCTTGTACCATGAAATTTTATCAATAGTACTTTAAGGTTAAAACTTTATAAACAAAGATCCCCAAATCTCTACAATTCTTTACCACCTTGTAACGAAACAAATCTAATATGATATTATAATAGAATTTTGTAATTACTCTCAAAATTTATAAAACTACACGAAACGAAGAATGTGGAGAATTCTATGGATCTGGTAGCTAGAGAAATTAAACTTGAAAAAGAGATTTCTTGGAAAATGAAAGAAGAAATCGGTACTAATTACGAAATAAAAAACTTTTATGATTATCTAAAGAAGGAGAAAGAACTTTTTGATAAGCCCCGTCCAATTAAACAGCTTTCCTTTGTAGGAATTGGTTTGACAATCCTAGTATTATTTCTAATATACGAAAGTTTTTTATTTCTTGATTTTTTTTATGATTTTCTCGAAAATAACCCCATAGGGCCTGAAGAGCTTCATTCTATGGAATTTTCGCTTTTAATGGTCGTTACTACTCTGGCAACAATTCTTGGACTGATTTTCTCAATAACATTCATTATATTCAAGTATTTATTAACTACAGCTCATTGGTCCCGTTTTCACGATCAAACACTAGCTTTAATTGGAAGATTAGACGAAGAAAGAATCTTAGAAAATTATATTACCTTTAAAAGAAATGATAAAACTTCTTCTTTTTTAATGAATAAAATTTCGATAGATTTCCAAATACAATGGCTTTTTCCATTTATTTTTGATGCGTTTCCTCCATTATTACTTGAAATATCATTACTTTCCTTTCTTCTTCCCTTTTCGGTCTCAACTTCAGTCTCGCTTTTAATATATTATATTTCTTTTGATCTGGTTTTATTAATAATTTCATGTGGACTCATGATAGCCATCATTTATGGATTTTATACCAGCATAAGTGGAATTTCACGTAGCTGGAGGAAGTATATATGGATTCGCAATCTTATGATAGATAGGCAACAAGAAATCATCCATAAACTAATATTACAACAAGCAGACAGTCTCGAAATTCTGATGAATGAACAGAACTTGACTAGACTGGAAAAAATGCATCCTTTCCCACTACCAGCTATTGTCCGTCTTTCAGCCATAATTCCCTTATTAGGTTCTTTTATTGGTTATTTGATTGGATTACTTATAATTAAATAAGAAGATTGTGAAGAAATGTCGAATAACCAAGGCTATTTTATATAAAAAACTAGTTTTATCCAACGTTATACCACATTAAAAATCCTCATACTTAATTGAAAGAAAAAAGGGAGACCACCATCCTCGTTGTTTGACGTGTGACTATTTACTGATAATCATAGTGTCTTCAGAGTGAAACTTAAATAATCCAATGACTGAATTAGGAGGGATCCAAATTAATGAAAGCATTCTAGAATTTTGTTGTTCCATATTTCTTCAAGAATAAGAGCTAGCCAGCCTACTCTTTGAATGAGGCCATTGATATCTTTCCAATCAACATCAGCTAGTAGTTCTAGCAGTTGATCCCCAGTAGTTTCTAGAAGCTCCTCTGTTAAGGAAATACGTCTGTTCTCGATTTCTTCAATTAGTGTCAATATCGACTCTTCTGAAGCTTTTTTATTCTTAATCATTTGTCCTAGGATAAGTCCTGTTGCTCTAACAATCAAATCAGCTTTATCATGTTTCGCAAGATTGGGGAAATCGCCTTTGAAAAATAGTTTCGCCGTTCTTACATAGAGAGTTTGACTTTTTAATTGATTTTTTTCATTCATTGAAACTCTTTTTCCACCAGGAACTACTAATTTTAA
>JBHLKP010000245.1:0-5761 GCA_048886525.1 Candidatus Hodarchaeota archaeon
GTACTTCCATACAACTTCGCATCCAATGTCAATTGATTCGTATCGTTCATTACTTTTAAAAGACTAGGTTTCATGAAGTTCATCTTTTTCTCTTATTCTCATTTTCGGGGAGAGAATGCTATAAGAACCTCGTTTTTTCGTGATTAATCAAATTCAATAACTGCGACATAACTTTTCATTTTGAATATCTCATATTAAAATTACAATTATTTAATATTTAGACTTTTCGAGAATTTTTTAGGTAAATTATGATTAATGTAATGAGGAAAATTAAGAATCAGTAAATTCAGTTTTTCAATTTTTAACCTGTTAATTCGAAAACAAGTATCTTTCGGGTCAATGACCGATGAACATATTGGTAAAAGATTTTGAAATCAGCCCGAATAATTTGTGAAACATGATTTTCAATATCGATATCTGATGGAACTGCAAATACAATCCGACTAAAAGGTTTTAGCATTAGATTTATATCCTGAATAAATTTCAATAGTAGTTCTAAGATGTCAAGTCCTTGTGTTGAAGCTGCGGTTCCATAAGGAGGATCTGTGACAATAGCTGATAAAGATTGATTCTTAAAACACAAATGAGTCGCATCTCCAAATATTAGATGTGTATATTTGCTAAACTCTTGATCTCGTACCAAATTCCTACTGGCCCCCCAAATCATCCTTCGATCTATCTCAACCCCAACACTTCGAATACCTAATCTTGACGCTTCTAATAGCGTCCCTCCAGTTCCACAAAATGGATCTAGTAGCCACTCTCCTGGTTTTAAGGCAGCTAGGTTAATCATCGTCCTTTGTAAAATTGGATTCATTGAGCTAGGATGAAAAAAAGGCCGATTATGTGAAGTACGGAGTCTAATTTCGTTCCTAAGGGATTTGAGGAGGAGTTTTCCAAACCAAACACCATGTTGACTCAAAATTACTATGAACTTTTCATTAGGATTCTCTAAATCCACTTTCTTACCAGGATTTTCTTTTTGAATCAATGTACCAAGAAATGAAGAGAATTTCTGAGTTATACTTCGTTTTTTAAAGATTCCAAATGGTTCACCTATCCTCTTAGTTTTTACAGAAAAAGTTAAATTGAGTTTTAAATTTTGAACTGATTCCTTTTGAAACATCTTAGTTAATTTTGAAAATGTAGAGGGAGGATTATTAGGAAATGTGATCTTAGAAAACTGTTCACAACAAAAATGAGCCATTGTGATTCGTTGTATTAGACTCTTCGCGATTTCCGTTGATAAATCGCTATATTGTTCATCCTTTAGATGAAATTCGATTATTCTATTGTCAGGACTCTTTTTTATCAGAGTATGAAGGTCAAGAGAGGAAACAATACTTTCAAATTCAAAAACAGCCAGCTCTGGATTTTCTCCCGTAAGGAGGAAGAAATATTTGCTTGAAGATTGATTCTTTTTTGTCATCTTCAAACCATTATTTTAAGAGTAATGTGGTAATGATTCAGTAAAATCTTGAGTTTTATTCATAGCCGTCTCGATATCTTTCATTTTAACCTCGTCTTTTTCATGGAGAATTGCATAATGAATCGTATTTTTTATAAGTTTATCCTTTAACTCTCTAGCAGACCAACTCTGTGTCCTCTGAACTATCAGATCCCATTGAATTCTTTTAAATGGAATCGGAGATGTTTCAGCATATTTAATCAAGATCTTCTTTCTTTCAATAGAATTTGGAATTTTAAATTCAATTAATTCTTCAAAACGACTTAAAATAGCGGAATCAAGCATTTCTGGCTTATTCGTTGAACCAATCGTCACAACACCTTGGTTTTTTTCAATCCCATCCATTTCTCCGAGTAATGCACTTACTAATTCTATTACATCTCCACGAATGCTTTGAAAGTTACGTTTCAACGCTATAGCATCTAATTCATCAATAAAAACAATAGCTGGGACTTCCTTCCTTGCTTCAGTATATAAATTACGTATTTTACGGGCACCATCTCCAACATAAACTCCTAGAAGATCACTTGCTTTAACTAAGAAAATTGTATGCTCAGTTTCTTGAGAGAGAGCTTTTGCCATCATGGTTTTTCCATTACCTGGGGGACCCCAAAATAAAACGTTTTTAGGGGCCCAACTTGACTGCATCAAATGCTCATTACTTAGAAATCGGGCTATTACTTTACATTTATCTTTAGCATTTTGTTGACCTATAACATCCGAAAATTTTACTTCATCAAGTATTGAGGTTATTGGAGGATCTGAAGTTCGTCCCGAAAATAACGAAATTGTCGTATCTCTAGTAATACGTGATCCATTTGGTTCAACAGACATAGCTTGGAATGCGTAATCTGGAAAAAGCAACGAATCAAACAAAAAATTCCCTTTTTTCACAAATAAACCCATCCATTGACTTCGTGCGTAGTGCTGGAAAAGCGTAGGATCATCAGTCGTTAAGAATGGCGCTTCCTCACCTGCCCGTAGGGGATATCCTACTGGCAATAATAGTAAAGATTTCATTTTTAGAGCACTTTTGGGAGCACTTTTTGGCTTTGGTAAAATTTTAGGTTGGTATTCCAATGTTTATGATCGTCTCCAAACGTTTTAGGCCAATTTAACCTTGTACTTCACGCTTTCATATTCTTTTAGTTTGAGTTTCTTGAAATAATTATTAAGAACAACTTTTTATTTCTAGTTAAATTAGTATGTTTTGTTGGCTATTTCCTTATTCTCAGCCTCTGTTTATAGGGTTCGTGGTCTAGCTTGGTAGGATCCGTGCCTGGGGTGCACGAGACGATTCAGGAAGTCTCCTGGATCCTGTGATACCGGGGGTTCAAATCCCTCCGAACCCATTTTTGACGGAGAGATTATACTAAAGAATCTAATCATAAACTAGATTTGGGTATTGAATTTTCTCTTTTGACTCTCTCCATAATATGAGGATGATACTTCTTTCTTTATTTTTTTTGTCGGTTATTATCTTATAGTTTGAAAGAAGGAACATTCTATGGAATCGATTTTAAAAGATGCTTTGAATGGGACAGGATCATTTAAGAATTTAGGTGCGCCCAAGAATGAGCGTATCTCCCAATATCCACCACCCCCTCCTAGAATTGACAGTGAGATAGCTGATATTCTTACTGAAAGACTTCCAAAGGTACAAGTGATCGGAGTAGGTGGAGCAGGTAATAATGCTGTTTATCGTCTTATGAATACTGAAGTAGAGGCAGAATGTGTTGCTGTTAACACAGATGCCCAACATTTACTTTCAACAAGAGCCCACAAGAAAGTATTAATTGGAAAAGATACCTCACGAGGATTTGGTGCAGGAAATAATCCTGAGATTGGTGAAACTGCGGCTCGAGAATCACTAGAAGATATTAAGGCAATGATACAAGCGAATATGGTCTTTATTACTTGTGGACTTGGTGGTGGTACTGGTACTGGAGCAGCCCATGTTATTGCCAAACAAGCAAAGGAGAAAGGAGCCCTTACAGTTTCTATTTGTACTCTTCCTTTTCAAATGGAAGGTGTTACACGATATCAGAACGCACGAATAGGGTTAAAGAAATTATATGAGTCTTCTGATACTGTGATTGTTGTTCCTAATGAAAAACTTCTGCAGCTATCTGATGATATAACAATGATGGCTGCTTTTCGTATCGCTGATGAAGTGCTTTTGCGAGCAGTTAAAGCAATCACAGAATTAATTACAAGACCCCAATTGATTAACCTAGATTTTGCAGATGTTCGTAAAATATTGATTGAGGGAGGAATGGCTATGATTGGCCTTGGAGAATCTGATCATCAACATATGAAAGTTGATGAAGCAGTATTTGAATCTCTTAGAAACCCTCTATTAGATGATTTAGATATTAGTAGTGCTAAAAAGGCTTTGATTTGTGTTTCAGGGGGCGAAGGTCTTGCCTTAAAGGACGCAGAAGAAGCAGTGATGAAGATTGCTTCAGATATCGATAATTCTGCAGAAATCATATGGGGAGCTACAATAGATCCAGAATTAGGAAATAAAATTCGAGTTATCGTCGTTTTAAGTGATGTCCACTCTCCCTTGACTGAAAGTGATGGCCTATATTATTCCAAGAATGAATTAGAATCGCTATTGTCTGATCTAGATTCACCATTTTCTATCATTTCATCGAATAATAGCCACTCATCTAAATTAAAAAGGGGTTTGCCAACTGCAAGATTTTCAGTTCAGGATGAAACCAAACCAGAAGAAAGTAAAAAGGATAGAAAAAAGATTCTTGGATTATTTTAATTCCTTACTGAATTATTTTTTCTTTTTCTCTTTTTTCGCTCAATTAATTTTATTGTTGGATCAATCCAATTTTCTTGGCCAGGATATCCATACCTATACCAGTTTTAGTGCTTGTTGGTATTATTTCGAGTTGAGGATAAAGAGCATTAGCTCCTCTAATTACCTCTTTAATATCAATATCCATTGCTTCTGCCAAGTCAACTTTATTCATTACTGCTAACTGACTCATTTTAAAAGTTACAGGGTGTTTTCGGAAGACGTACGGCCCCTCAGTCACACTCGTGACAGTGATTTTTTTATCTGCTCCTACGTCTGTTATAGATGGACAAATTAAATTCCCAACATTTTCAATAAAGATGAAATCATACTTTTCTATATCAATATTTTCTAAAGCGCGTTCTATTTGGAACGCCATTAAGTGACATCCACGTCCAGTATTGATTTGTAGACATGTACTGCCGAATCTTCCAATTCTTTGCGCATCAATATCTGTTGCTAAATCACCATTTATAACTAGGAGCTCGTGAGTTTTAGCATACTTCTGAGCAAAAAACTCTAAAATTGAAGTTTTTCCTGATCCAACACTACCTTGGATATCAACCATAGGAATATTATGTTGATGACGTAATTTACGTATTCTTTCTGCAATAATATCGTTGGCTTCCTGAATTTTCTTATCAATGTTTATTCTAATAATATTGGACATTTAATCAAACCGCACGATGGTAGCCTAAAGGTTTTTTAAATCTCTTCTGAGGCACTAATTTAGATCAATAATGCACGAATTCTCCCTTGCACAATCAGTACTTGACACAGTCGTAACTGTTGCACAAGAACGTAAGGTAAAAAACATTAAACTGGTTGTCTTAAAATTTGGTGTGTTTGCACTGATACAGGAGGATCAATTTCGTTTTTGTTTTGATTTAATAAAAACTAACTCAGATTTAACTAAATCTTCAGAACTTGAAATTATCTGGACCCCGGGGGAATTAAAATGTATGAATTGTAATTTTGAAGGTAAAATAACAAATAATCCTCAAGAACATGGCGAATTAGCTCCGATTTTTCAATGTCCAGATTGTAAAAGCTTTCATACGGAAATTATTTCAGGAACAGAGACAATAATCGATTCTCTTGTAGCTTAAGGATTCAAAGAGAGGTGCATTCTAGAGTAACCGTTATTTTAGGATTCTTTATTTAACAAAACAGTCAATTCGATTGTTTCTGGAATTTAGAGCACAATAAAAACTTGATTGTTTCTGATGTGGAGATATGAGAACCTCATATTCATCCCATCTTACGCTTAGGATTTGACCTTGAAATTCATTCTCTACAACAGTTGGCTCTCCCTGCATAACAACTGCTGAATTATCCTCTCCAACGAAGATAACATTATTTCGTCTTTGAAGATCAACAACGACTCCGTCTAAAGGATGAATCTCTTCTCGGATTTCAAAACCGTCTGGAATCCATTTGATTCGTGTTCGAATTCCTATGTTAACCATTTGTTGAAA
>JBHLKP010000246.1:0-5734 GCA_048886525.1 Candidatus Hodarchaeota archaeon
AGTTCTCCTGACTATCAAGAGATCCGTGTTCGGATTAAACATCCCACTGATGATAACAAATCCTTCTGGTTGGGAAATCAAGTTAGTGATTCAACCCCAAATGGAACTGTTTTTTATCGGATTGGTCCTGAAGTTACTCAAGACGAAGAATGGTTCACATTTAATTCCAGTTTTCATGTCTCTCAAGACATTATTAATCCTTTTACGTTAGAAATTGGGGCTTATTTGAATACTCGTGAGTACTGGAATGAATATTTTGATGTATGGTTCGATAATATTCTTATTTATGGTTTGAATAATGTCACTGATATTGAATCTCCAGTACCCTTAGAATATAGTCTAATTAGAACAAGTGATGTTTCCATTTATAATTTCTGGGCAAATTTTAGCGAAGGAATATGGGAAAGCCAGATAAAAAATGTTACAGTTTATTATAATCAAACTACTAATCAATCATCAACCGAGTATAATGCTAGTTTAGTTCTTCAACAACCTTCTTTCGTAACTAATGCAGGATATAACCAAACCAACTGGTTATTTGTTACCAATTTCTCCTTTAGTGATGAGATCGATTATTATTTCAAAGTATTTGACGAGGCAGGCAACATTGGATTTAGTGATATAAAGAATGTTACTATTGGGGACTTTTTTGCCCCGGAAATTACCAGTACACTTGATTTACAAAATCCTTCCTTTGTGTATCAAAATGGGGATGGAATGATTACAATTACTATTGATACTTATGATTGGGGTAATGCTACTGAAAATGTTACATTTGAATACTATTTTAACAATACTAAGCAGCCCTCTCTAGTTATGACACCTAATGGAACAGTTTTTCAAGTAAGTCTCTTTGTCGATTATGGGGTTCGTATAAAGTTTAATTTTCACTTAACGGATTCGCTAGGTAATTCAAATGTTTATTCAAATTTTGAATTTGATTCTAATTATGATAATACTCCTCCTACTATTGGAAATATTTCAGTTAACGCAAGTACATCAGAAGAAGGCTATACGTTCATTAGTGCCCCTGTAACTGATTCCTTTGGGGAGATCGATAAGGTTTTTCTTCTTATTGAGTCATTAAATCAGGTTGGAGGACAATATAGTGCTAATCTTACTCTTTTCAAAGATAATAATTCGAATGTTTATAGATTAGTATTAGAGAATGGTTTGAAGTTAAATTTCTCTGAAAGCTATTTCTTAACAGTATATGCACGAGATAAAGCTATTCCATTTAATTCTATCTCTCGTAACACTTCTTACACTGTTCCTGATATTATTGCTCCACGAGTGAGTACTCCAACGCTTTCCTATCCATTTCCAGGGAAACTTGACATTCACGTTCGAGTATCTGATCTTGGAAGTGGTATAAGTCATGTTATTCTTGAATTAAAGACAGAAAACGGATGGGATAAGATTATCAACTTAACTAAATCCCATGAAGGTCTTTACACTACTCAAATCAATACAAATTGGCTTGGAAATGAATTATTGGAATTCCGTGTAAATGCTATCGATGAGGTTGGAAATGAAATAGCTGAGAATAGTCGGCCTAGACAGCGTTATACCACACGAATTTTTGTAGCTACAAATATCGGTCTCATTATAACTGAAATTGGTGTTATTTTAATTGTTGTTGTTTTATTTACATTTGTTAAAGTTGGTCAACGAAGACGGTTGCGAATTGTTAGACGTGAACGCTTTGAAATTGCATTAGGTCGTAGTGAAAGGTTAGCTTACCTTGGCGAGGAAGCTATGTTTGGTTTTGTTGTTGCTTTTGGCCAACAAGAAGGAGTTTCTAGCATATTAATGTGGGAACCACGTATGATTGGTAATTTCTATCAATATTTGAAGGAATTAGCTGATAAGGCTAATAATTATGTCTCGTTTGTCATGCAAGCCAAACCTCAAGATATAATGTCATTTGTCGACTTTAAAATTGAAGAAATAGGTTGTTCTGCAATTACATTCGCTTATCCAGTTTCAACACTTCCTCAAAGATGGCTATCATCACTTACTCTTGATCAAGTCCCGATGGGCGCAGGACAAGGAGTATTACTGTTAATGTTATTAATGCGGGAACAATGGGCTGAGACTGCAAATGATTTCAAAGAAGAGATTACTGATGGGATCACAGACATAAAAGATATAATTCTAGCGGGTGAAGATAAGGAAACAATACTCAATAAAGTACGTGAGTTTCGATTATTCATTTCTGGGACAGTAGAAGTTCTTGATGAGATTGAAACAGATGTTGATGAAGTTACAGGTGATATTATGGGGGACTTTGAAAGCGAATTCCTAGGGGATTCAACCGATGATTTACCAGAAGACGATACATAGAAAAAAGATGAAATAGATGATTATTGAAATAGTGTCACTATAATCAAAATAATGATGTAGAATTCGAGGATTAAAATATGACTAATCTTATTCGCCTTAGAACCGAACCCTGTACAATTTGTAAAAAAATGTTCGCATTAGGTGTTGTTGCTGAACATTTAAAGCCAGATATAACCGGATTAGATCTTTTTTTAGATCTACATGGATTAGAAGACGAACAAAAACATGCACGTCTTTTGTATATTGATGCGAAAGGCTTTGTTAGGACTATTTCAATTATTACAAAATTTTCGCAAATTCTTCATGAATAAGCAGAGAATTAGGTAAAATATATCTAAGGCCTTCAATAGAGTCATAGTTACAATATATCCATATGGATCCGTTGTGCTGTTCCTCTTGTCCCCTTACGAGAACAAGTTACACTAAATAAGGGGACATTAAAATCAATTGATAGCAGTGTAGCATCATCTAGGGTCATACCAGCTAAGATATCTAAGATAGCTCCATCATTATTACGATATACTCGGATGTATGAATGTTCAGTTTTGATATTACCTCGATATCCTTTTTCAACGAGTATAAGGGTAGGCCAAAGCGATCCTTTCTTAAACCACTTCTTTCGCTCTTCAATGGGAACTTTGGGATTTTTACCTTCAAGGGCTGGAAATGTGAATTTGTTATCATCAATGATTTCATCTTCATCCATTCGTATATTTGGACTCTGACGAGCTATCCAGCCGAAGGTACGAAATTGCAATTTAATCCCCAAATAAGATTTTTAAAAAGGCTAATAATAAACTCTCTATTAAATTATTTATTTTTCTGTTAGATTTGATCTATCATGGTATATTTCTTTTCTAAAAAAGATTTGTCTTCCAGAATTCCTTGATAGTCTTTCTATCAACTTCATCAGGAGTCTGAATCTTTAAGGGATTCACCTGATTTTTTTTGTGTATTGGGTTTTTCAAGCGTAAATTTGCTTATATTTCTTCCAATAACAAGGAAAAAAGCCATTTCAAGGACGAAAAATAACCCTTGGAGACTGATACTTTCCGAAAGAAATTCTAGCAAATAGGTTAATAAAAATAATAACATAATATATAGAAGATCGGATGAGAACAGCTTTGATGGAGTTATCGGTCTATCATTCGTAAAATTCATCCAAATTTCCCAACAAACGACACATCCTCCTAGTAATCCCCCAAGTGTCCCACTAATGTATATTGCTTGAGGCCAGAGGATGGTATTAGAAGGCCAATTTTCTCTTGCAATGACTCCTATTCCACTAGTTAGAAGTAACAGTATGAAAAAACTGCTTAAAGGTGCAATCAATAGAGCATAAGCAAAGCTAGCCCAAGGAATAACTTTTGGAGGTGCCGAAGAATTTTGCGAAATTTCCGTATTTGAGAGTTGCTGTGATTCCTCACTCATGATTATTCTACTCCTTTGAGTCTTTGGATTACCCAATCTTTATCTAGTGCAACAATGAAAGGGGCAAATCTTGGCCCGCGTGGAGTCCCTAGAAAGATCATATATAAGGTTTTAAAAAATTGAGACATGTTTCTACGTGATAAGTTCCTTTTCTCTTGTAATGAAATCATGGTTTGTTTAACTTCTTCCTCTGTCCATTTTATTGAATTTAGAATAGCTGCCAGTTCCAATATTAGAGTTCTTGATTCTTTATCTACTTCCAAGAGTACATCACGTGGAATTTGGTCTGGAATATTTATTTTTAGGTGTGCTGGGGCGTGGTTTTTAACCCAATTACGTGCTTGAGTCAAACGTCTATGAATGTACTTTTCTATATCTTTTGATGGGGATTTTGTTAAGATTTCCGTCGCTAAAAGTTTGTGAATAGCGTTTATGGTTCCTTCTTTATTTGCTGAAACCAGCTGCGCCAATATGATTGCATGCGAATAATCTAATTGAAAGCCTTGAAATTGAGGTACTTGGTTGTAATAGGTAATTTCATAGCTTCTTCGAATTGCTTGTAGCTCCGAATCATCATCAAATGATTCTACTCCAAAATATATTCGTTGTGCTTTATCATAATCGGAAACATAATTCGGAATCTTATCTAAGCCAAGTACAATACGTCTTTTAGGAGGAACTTTAAGATACATATACTTTAAAACTTCCTCATCGGCATATTTAAGCCACTCCGTTGGTGTAAATCCAATGAATCCTGAACTGGTCATATCTCCATAATCAGTACGTCCTTCCGAATAACCAACCCATTCATTCCAGAAGCCATAAGGCCCACGATGCTGTAGAATTGTCTCCAGTACTTCTATACAGCTATCACGTGATCCTCCAGGGGTTGCATGGTCCTTTCCGTATGGTTCGAAGTGAATATTTAATACATACCATATCGCTAGCCATTCCAAGCGCCAAGTAAGTTTCCCAAGCCTCATGTCAGACCAATCTTCATTTTTGCAAGCATTACAGTAATAACGAACACGATATTTTTCCAGATCTACTTCCAATGCTTTTGTCCTTCCAATTCGATTGCAATGAGTACATAGTGGATTAAAAGGGATCCAATCTTCAGGAAATGGTTTTTCTTTTCGATATTTATTAAGAATGTTCCTAATGTTCTCTTTTTCATTTATTAATTCAATTATCGCCTTTTTCATTTTATCAGTCTGATAAAATTCATGTGTACGAAATATTTGAATCTCTCTCCCAAATTTAGGTAGTGGATTCCCAAAATCTTTCCAAAAATGATTGATCCATGAAGAAGTTTCTCCTGTGGGATCTGGAACGTCAACTAAGCGCCAATCAATATATTTTCGACTCTTTTTAGGATCATTAAATGCGTTTAATTGAGCTGTTTTCCCTTTCCATGGATCAGCTGTATATAAAATTAGTGAATGAGTTGCAGAATATCCGCGGTCCTTTAATTCATTTACAACTGCATTTGTAAGTACAATTTCTCCTCTAAGACGTCCAACATGTTGTCTTCCTGAGACGGATATTCCGCAATTACAGTTAAAATCCGTAATATTTGGCCAATTATTGATTAAATCAGTTGTTAATTTATCTATCCAGTGTTCTCTTTGCAACGAAATTCCTTCAGAATTTTCTGTCATCTATCGGTTTCACGTCGTTCAAGTTTGTATATTTGGAAACTCAAAGAATTATTTAAAAAAGGCAATTATGTATTGAGATATTCAATAAACTAAAGACAATCTTTCACGATTTGTCATCATTCATATATCAATGATAAAAAATATTTAATTAAGCGAACAAGCGTTAACAACTATCTTAGAGAGAAATTAAACATTGAAAGAGAATGATTTTACCTTGAGGCGTTTATTACTAGGAATAAAAGTGTTAAAAAACGAGGTGACTGAATGTCGATTAAAGCTTTGATTTTAGCGGGAGG
>JBHLKP010000247.1:0-5696 GCA_048886525.1 Candidatus Hodarchaeota archaeon
AAATTAAACGATATTGGTTTTATAAGATGGAAAGAGAAATTTTTACTAAACTTAAAACTATATAAGTCGTATTAATTACCATTGGTTTTTTTTCTAAATATGAATTACGAATTAAAAAGTTGAGATTTCTCTAGGTGATCTCACGTGCTTTATAGAATATGTTGGAGGTGATCATTCTCACGACTCTACTATTCTTTATATTCCAGAAGAGAGGGTAGTTTTTCTAAGTAACTGTTTTTACTCCATGAGTTGAAAGAAGAATTTCGATCAGCGATGGATCTGTATCAAGAAAGCTTGCGTCTCTATGAGATATAGGTGATCCTTATTATATTATCCGACTTCTAAACCATAAAAAACCATTAGATTTATAGAAGATGCATTAGAAGTTATTCATAGTTTATTTCCACAATGAATACAAAATGTATAACCTATTAAGTTTATATTCCCACACTGTGAACATTGGAGATATGTTCCAGTAAGGTTAGGTTTTAATTTTGGTGTAGCTGAAGTTAGTTTCAAAGCTCGTCTCCTAAAAAAGATCACAACTGCTCCTCCCCCAATTAGCGCCAGTATTGCAGCTAAGGGGACTATAGGAAACTCTGGTCCATTGTCTGGATTAGCGATTGAATAAGTAGCTATCAAATCGTTTCTTTCATTATATTCCTCTGTTTTGACCATTTGTAGATTGTCTTGATCAACCCAAACATAATTTTTTGAATTTGAATAAACGGGTGAAATATTCACGCGTCCTGAATTCCCTAGATCATAGCTCCAATCCCATCCCTTATATTGAAATTCTATTTTATTTGTATTATATTCGTTCCTATCTGCGCATGTAATTGTTTCTTCTAAAATAAAATCTATTTCAATCCAGGAATAAACAGAAATAAAAGTCTCTTTTCCACTGAATGAGTTTATCCCTTTTCCATAGATGCTAACCTCTATTACAATGTTATAAAAGTACTCGATCTGGTTATCTACTATTGTTTCATTCAAAAAATCGGTAATTGTTGTTATCTGTGTTGTCATTTCTAATTGTTCATTTTTATATTCTCCCGCTATCGTTAATTTAGTAGAAACCATTCTTTTTACATTTTCTCCAGTGTTTTTTGCATTCCAAGTTCTAATATAATCTATACCTGTAATTTTTGCATCTTTTAATTCTATTTCATCTAACGTTAACAGAGTAAAACTTTTTTCGTATTCAATTTTGTTCTCACTGTATGTACAAAGCCTGTCTCCAATCATCTCCGTATAATTTGTTTCTATCATTTCAATTGATAATGGTATGGCATATGAATCCAAATAAATTTCCCCTTCGTAATATGTTCTCTCTACATTTTCCCCATAATCTGGAATTGGAACTGCAGCAGGAACAGTATATGTTGTAGTGGTTGTTGTGGTCTCGGGAATAGTGCTAGTAGGTTCCGTAGAGGTGGGAGGTAATGTAGTCTCTGGAGTTGTTGTTTCCTCATTATAAATCTCAAACGTGCTATCAGATGTGTCAACTATCATTAATCCCTCGGAGCATCTTGCTTCCACTTTCACCAGATAGTTCCCTCCATTTGAAAGAATAGCTGTGTCCCAAACCAACGATGTCCATACAACACCACCTACAATCATGTTCCAAGTAGTTCCCGAATCACTTGAGTAGGATATATAATATATAATTTCATGGTTTAGATTATCCTTTGGTAATACCCATTCAATCGTAACAGATCCATATATGATTTCTCCACCATTGGGATATAACACGCTTAATCCAATTAGATGGTGTGAATCAGAACCTGATGGATAACTAAGAGGAAATGAATCCGTATAATTCATATCACCCTCTAATTCATACGGAAAGTCAACTATTCCATCATAATCATCATCGGGACTAATCCAATCATTCCAGAAGTTATATTCAATGATATTATAATTACCAGAAACAAATGCTTGAGAATTTCCACCAGGATTATTTTCAATGAAGTTATTATAGATTATCTCATTCAAATTAGAGTTTTGAATCTTAATCCCAAAATCAGTATTCCTCGTTATTGTATTGTTGGATATTGAACAGTTATTAACCTCATTCAGGTGAATTCCTATATTACTTGTCTGATTGATAATATTGTGTGTAATATTATTATTATTACTCGCATAAGCAATAGTAATTCCTCCTCCACAGGTTTTGATATTATTATTAATCATAATATTATTAGAACTTTCTTCTGAAATTACGAAAACATCGTCCTGACATTCTCTAATTATGTTTTTTTCTAAGGAGTTGTTCTCTCCATGATCCATCCATATTGCATGTAGATTATTATGGAAATTATTCTGGAGAAATGAACAGCTTGATGAGTGATAAAAACCCACACTCGCTTGAGTTGTGTCATGAAATCCATTTCTTTGAACATAGGTATTATTAGAATTGTAGGTACTTAATGCAATCCCCTGTTTTTCCATAAGGTTATATTTAAGAGTAATATTTGATGTAATTTCTAATTTTATCCCAATCCACCCGTACAGAATTACATTATCACTAATCATACCATTTGTGACATTTTTCAAATTAATTCCCCAAAGATTATTGATATTGGTAATTCCATTCAACCAATTAGATTTAATATTGAAATGAACACTTGTATTTTGGATGTCGATAAGATTTTCTGTTAAATGGGTTATATTAAACCCTTCAATTAGATATGGATCAGATTCAGAACCTGTTCCCGTGAAGTTATATCCCGAAGGTCCGAAATCAGAGTTTTGAGTAATTGTTATCGGTGTATGTGGCACAAAGTATCCAAATTCTCTTACATCAATTATTGCAAGCCCTGAGATATCATGAGCAATATAAACAAAGCCTTCTGCAAAATTAATACTTCTTGAAAAGGCATTAATATTTCTATACGATTTGATAATATGTGAGGAGGTGATATTCGTTACATTATATACTGAGAATTGTAAACCATCCTCAAGGACATATGCATAATCCTTTGTTGCCCATACATCAAATGCATGTGCAGATCCTATCTGATAGAGAAGTTCAAAACTTGAACTATTAGTAAAATTATAAATTGACAGAAAACATCCATTATCATCCCCTAAATAAGTACTGTAATCATTTACAAAGATACTATTAACAGTTCCCACACTAGGATAATATATCGGGGATCCAGGATTGGATGGATCAGAAACATTGATTAAAGCCAACCCATCCTCCTTTAAACCCACATAAAGCCAATCTTGATACTTGAAGAGGCCATCTGCACTATGATTCATAATTATCGTGTTTCTTGAACTAGGATTCATTGGGTTCGACACATTGTAAATGACAACTGACTGGTCATCTGCAGTAATATATGCAAAGTCATTATCGACTACTAGATGGAACGTCTCAATGTAATAATCTTCAAAGATTTTTGTACTGTTATAAATGTCCCGAATATCATATATGGAAAATAGTCCTCCTCCCTCTAATACAAATGCATATCCATCAGCGACTGAAATCTTGTCTATTGACCCCTTATTTGTCGGAATAGATGTGAGAACTGTTGGATTCAAGGGGTGGGTTATATCTACTACATGAATATTCTCCGAGCTATCCGCTATATATGCAAGGTTATTTTCAATACAAACACCATTAGCTGAACTATTGATGTCAATAAATTGTATTGGATATTCCTGAATACTTTCTGTTTTCACAACGGTTGAGGAGATATCAGGGGTCTTAAAGTCACCTGATTTAAATGGCTGAATTAAATTTCGTCCATATCCGGTCCATCTTTCTTTTTTAGCTGAATCATTAAACATTCTTATATCATTTAATATAGAGGATCCTACAATAACGCCTAAGCAAGTAATAATTAGAAATAATTCCAGTAGGGATCTTTTCTTCTTCTTATATCTCATATCTCACCTATCCTAGCCTCACATTATTTGAATAACTCAACTTCTTATATCCTTCTAGTGTTGTACAGATCATTTTCTCATGATCTATATTCTTGTTGAACGCTACCGAAAAGTAAAATGGCCAATTTTATTGCATAGTGTATAAAATTAGAAATGTCATTTTATTGCAGGAGTTTAATGAACTTAGTGGGAATTTTCGTAAACAAAATTCCTTGATGTTTTTTTTAAAAAACTGTCTTCAAATTTTGCTAAAAAAAGCAAATGAAATCCAAAATTTCTCTGTATACAAATTAGTTTTCAAATATAAACAAATTTTACCATAATACTTATAGGGAAAAACCTTATAAGAATAAAAGATCATTTTATTGTTATCCTCGTTCAAAAGAAGCAATTAGATCATATATTCCAAAGTCTATATTGATAAAAGAAATTGCCAGATAATTTCGTGTTAAGCAGGAAGCTGGAGAACAATTATGCCCAATAAACTAAAATTTTTTTTGCTAAAAATATTTACAGTAGTTGTTGTACTTTTTTTCGTTAATGTAATATTGATTTTATTATTTCCTGAAGTTTATAGGCATGTAAACTTCTCAATTACTCTTATATTATTTAATATCTCTCTTGCTGTTGATAAAGCTGCTCAACCATTCCTTGTTTACGGTCAAAAAGATAAAAAAGCTAGAAAAGAGCTCTATAAAGCTCTTTCAATGTTCCTTCTTCTCTTTATAATTCCGTTTATTACTTCTTTCCCCTATATTGAATATTCCTTAATTCAAAAAATGATATTTCCCCCAGAGGTAACTTGGATGTTCTGGATGCTGGGTACCCTAATGATTATAATTGGAGGACTTATATTGTGTATAAGTCGGATTATTCTAGGTAGAGAAAGCACAATAGTAATAGGGCTTGAAAAAGATCATAAATTAATTACCAAAGGACCATACCACATCATTCGTCATCCTATTTATACTGGGGCATCATTTCTTTTCCTTGGCTATTCCCTTTCTTTTTCTAGTCTGATTTGTTTGATTGTTATCTTGTTAGTTCTTGCGTTGTGGTTAAATAAAAGAATGACATTAGAAGAGACATTGTTGATTCAAACCTTTGGAGAAGAATATCTGAATTATATAAAACGCACCAAAAGGTTAATCCCTTTTATTTACTAAACTTCAATTATATTATCCTTAGAATTAAGAATCTCTTTTTTTTTCTTAATCAAGATTATATTTTTTTCATAAATTCAATACATCCCCATTCAAATCTGTTAATCTCCAAAGAAGAGGAATAGGATATACTAATGAAATATCTACGAGATACTATTCCTGAGATGACTCTTCTCTATATTGCGGAGCCGCTTCTTCAGGCGAAGTGGAAGCTGTCCGTAAAGGAGACTTATCTTGAAGGTTAATTAGAAAATAAATTACAGGATTTTTAAAATTAAAAGTAAATTAGTTTATTAAATGTTTGCTGTTGTAGTCTTACCCTTGCCTCCAGATATCCATCCGAAAAATAGCAAAATATGCAGCTGAAATAACAATTATTATTATCAGTAGAATTACTGTAATTGAAAAGAAGAATGCTATTCCTGGCATACTAGTGCAAGCTTTTGTTGCTGATTTAGGGATAAGATAAGAAACCCAATCAAAGATCGTATAAGAACCGTTTGCTGATGTCGAAGGATCCACTAATCGGATAAGAATGGTTCCTGCAAAATTATGCTTTAATGTTGCTGTTTTTCCTTCCTCAATAATCAATCTCGCTTCATCTGAACACTGTATATAAATAATTTCGATATT
>JBHLKP010000248.1:0-5682 GCA_048886525.1 Candidatus Hodarchaeota archaeon
AATTGAATTTGGAGATAGTAAAGGGCTCCTTGATCTTATACATAAAATTGCTAGGAAACAAGGAGTAGGAAAAATACTTGCGGAAGGAACAAAATATGTTGCTGAAATTTTTGGAGAAGGAACAAATGATTATGCGATTAACGTGAAAGGTTTAGAAATGGCTGCATGGGATCCAAGAGGAAAATTAGCACTAGGGTTAAGTTATGCCAGTGCTGCTGTTGGTGCTTCTCATTTAAGAGGATGGCCATCGACAACAAAAACACCATTTGATGAACCAATCACCCCAGAAATTATTGATTCTTTGATAGAAGGCCAGGATTTAAAATTAATAAAAGATTCTTTGGTTATATGCCATTTTACACATTCTATAGTACCAGCATTAGAATTAGCTGATACACAATCTTTATATGAAGCTTTAACTGGCTATAGAGTGGATGTAAGAAAGATCGCTCAAAATATCTGGAGTTTAACTCGTTTTTTCAACATGAGAGAATTTGATCAACCCGCAGGCGTGCATGACACATTACCACATAGATTATTGAACGAAGCTTTACCTTCAGGGAGTGCAGTTGGTTCAAAGGCTTTTCAATCAGATGAAGACTTTAAAAAAGGTTTGAAACTTCTCTATGAAAAGCGTATGTGTCAAGAAAGTGGTGATCTCACTCCTGAAGAGTTAAATAGGATTGAAAAGTTATTGAAATAACAATATTACGCTTTCAATCAATTGCTAACCAGTTCTCAAAACCACAAAAATGACAAGCAGGGGTTAAGATTTCTTTCACGGATTTTAATTATTTAAATTCTATCTTTTGCACATCTCTAAGACACCGAGAACAGAATATCGAGTCATTAACCTTGATTTTTACTCCTGATAGAATTCAATAAGTATTAATTACTCCTCTTAATACAAAAACTCTAGTATCGACAATAACTTTAGTTACACTATCAGAATGAAAATAAATGACTCCTAAAATGAAAAAAACAGAATTACAATTAAAAATTTAGTCTGTAATATTTGTTCTGGAGTATCCATATTGCACTATAAAAAAAAGCTTCCTTAAGTTGTTTGAAATATAGTGTCATCTCAAGGTTTAAATAGCGATATTCTGATAGTAATTGATTAAAAATGTGTTCAAAAAATCTTTAACAAATCGAATGAATCTCATTTCTGAAGAATGCACATTATCTTCAAAAGAAAAGAAAATTGTTTGCCGAAACTTGAAGTAGTATCGGTTTATAACGAAAGAAACATTGTACAAGCAGATAAGATGAAGTATAATCATTGAATAAAAAATAAATTTTTGATTTAAAACCTGTATTACTATTGATTCGGCTATCAGAAAATTAAAAAAGAATGCTATAAGCACTCCTGTTAGAATTCTCAGATCAGCTTTTACTGTCGCAACAGTGAGAAATAAAAAAGCTAAAATAGCAAAAAACATGTGAAAGAAAGGTAGAATATCGATTGGGGAAAAAGCAACACAGATAAAGCTAATACCTGATAGGATTCCCCAAAAATTCTTTGAATAAAACATAATTAAACTTATTCCCACAATAATCAAAGAACTTGTGAATAATAGCCATGATAAAATATTAAGATCAAGAGTAATGTTGGAAATCCTGCCTAAATCACTTAGAAAATCCTTTTCAAAAGAATAATCATTGTGAAATAGCATAGCAAGACCAGATATAATAGGAAATTGAATAAAACCTAATTTACAATAAAAATATTTCATAAGTTCAGCCTCCTATTAAAAAAATAGCTCCTGGTAAATAATAAGGAATAAAACGTTAGAAAAAGAAAAAGGAAGAAAAGAAAGGGAGAAAAAGTGAAATAATAGCTCATTTCAATCAAATAGCAAACTCTCTTTTGTCGAAAATATATAATGCACTTATTAGAGCAATGATTCCCACGCTTACAACGATGAATACTTCTCCCAATGGCAAGAATCCGGTTTCAACAATTGTTTTAACTTTGAAGTAATTGAAGAGAGAAATGAATTGGAAATCTTGCAGGAATTCAATTAGTCCTCCGATACTTACGAATACATATTGCCCCAATATAAGAAGACCTGCGGCTGCTAATGCTTTTCCAGAATCTAGGAAAACAGTAGCACAAAGCAAAGAAATTGCTCCTAATGAAAATAATATAATCCAAGACCCAAGAGAATAAAAAACTACTGAAGCAATCTCTATTTCTTCACCTAGCATTAAAGAGGTTCCAATCATAACAGTGATTAGAGAGACTGGATATAGAATATTATAAGTGAGATAAACACTGAATTTCTCTAGAAGATAACGCCATCGAGGAATCGGTAAACTCATGACCATATCAAGAGCTTTTTTATCTATTTCTGTGCTTAACATTCGCGCAGGAATGAAAATAGTGGCAACTAAGATAATAATTTGAACAGTTCCAGCTCCATACATGAATAAAGCTGCTTGCCAAGGGAATTGCTCTTGAAACTCTATAGGAAGACCTATATCTCCAAGAATAGCTCTGTAAATAGGATTGTTCATCATTTGGACTCTTTCGAGTATTAATTCACGCATAGAACTCATAGGCCAAGATATAGCTATCGTACAAAGGAAACCTATAACAAAAATAGGACCAATAATTCCAATTAACCATGTTTTCTTAAAATTCTTTAAATACACATGTACCATCTTAATAACCTCCTACTTGTAATACTGAAGAAAAATCTCCTCCAAGGTAGCATCTTCACAGGTGAAACGTTTCACTTCGTAATTTGCTAGCCATTTAATGAGCTCACCAACATCTTCTCTAATTTTCAAAGAAAAAGTAACATGGTTGAGTTTTTCTACTGATATGACTGTATTCAATTGTTCAATCTCTGATATTGCAGGTACTGAAGATTTATCAAATTGTATCTTCGCATGCTGCAAAAACTTAGTTTTAAGATCTTCAACGGACTCTAGAAGAATCATCTTACCTTCTTTAATGATACCAACACGGTCACAGATCGCCTGTACTTCAGCAAGATCATGTGAACTTAGGAAGATTGTTAAACCCTGCTTTTTCAAATTTCGAAGGATTTTATGGAAATTAGCCGTCATAAGAGGATCCAATCCAGACGTAGGTTCATCTAAGATTAAAAAATCTGGTTTTGCCGCTAAAGATGCAATGAGTCCGACTTGTTGACGGTTTCCTTTTGAAAGGGATTTGAATTTCTTGTTCAATTTCACCTTAAAATTAGATCGGAGCTCATTTAGGAAATCAGGATCAATGGGACGAAATTTCCCAAAATATTCAAGGATCTCTTCTCCTGTAAAGTTATCAAATAATGCCATGTCACCAGGGACATAACCAATCCGTTTTCGAATTTCAAGGCGTTGATTATGATGGTCTAATCCAAAAACCGTAACCGTTCCAGTCTGGATTTTCAGATAATCTAGAATAGCTCTCATAGTAGTTGTTTTACCAGCACCATTAGGACCGAGAAAGCCAAAAATTTCTCCTTTTTTTACGCTAAAACTGACCTCTTGAGCTCCAACAACTCGTTGCCCAACTTTTTTACCTCCAAGACCAAATTCACGACCATAAATCTTAGTTAGGTTGGATACTTGAAGGATTGTATCTGTACTCAATATTTATTACTCCGTTTTTTGGTTAAATTTTCATGTTTAATTTTGCTTTACTTTTCATATTTGCGAACGTCACGCAATTAAGTAGTAAATCTGTTTAAGTAATAAAAAAACTGAGTATATATAGTTTTCGAAAGAGTGCAAATTTCGAAAAATTGGGAAAATTGAAAAAATTTAAAAATATGTTTGTAATTCTAGTTCATTGGATGAATGTAGCTAGTAGTCAAGTATTATAGTCTCAGAGGAGCTTAAAATGGCCAATAACTCAGAATTTTCTTCTTTAATGCAAGTAAAAATAGATTATGTTAGTTATATGGCACAAATTTTTAAAGTAATGGCTTATGATGAAATTATAACAAGTATTCTTTATGCTTTGATGATTGAAGGGGAAAAATATCTCACCCAAGAGGATCTTGAGTTATTAACAGGATTTAGTCGTAGCAGTATTTCTGAGGCGTTATCGAAAGTATCAGTTATTACGCATGATTTCCCTATTTTCCAGACAAGAAAACCAGGAGATAAAAAGAAGTATTATTATTGTCCAATAACTTTCGAAGAGTACGTCAAGAGATCGTTTCTTGTTACCGCAGATGTCTCGAAAATGAGTATGGAATTTCTCCCTGAACTAATGAATCGTTTAGATGCTCTCTCCCCCCAAACTCCCTCAATTTTGTATGTTAAACGATTTTTAATTTATTTATATGCTGCTATTTCGTATTATGAACTTATCATGGAGAAATCAAGTGAATTTTTGGATCGAATGTTCGATAATCCTGATTATGTGCCTAATTTTTCCGCTTTTATAAATAAAATTCAAATTTCTCTTCCAAAAGAGGGATCTATTCCATCTAATGACACATTTATAAAAATTAAGCTAGAATTTATTACTAGAATGATAAGTATGAGTGCTGAATTACTAGGAGGGAATGAAGAATTAATTGCAGTCTTTTTAGCTTTATTACTTGAAAAGGATCCTGTTACGCAGAATGAGTTAATAAAGCTAACAGGGGCAAGTCGATCAAATGTTTCTAGGGCTCTATCAATGATGGATGAATTAAAATTATTAAATGTAATTAAAAAGCAAAAAGACCGAAAAAAATATTATAAATCCAAAACTAGCATTGAGGATTATGGTTTAGGAAAACTTAAGCGAGTTCAGGGTTATTATGCCCAGATTCAAATGATGATGCAAAAGAAATTCCTTCCAGACCTAGAGAAAATAGATATTTCACCTGAACAAGCCAATGAAAAAGAACGATTGATTGGATTTTTTAAAGATAACATTAACTTCTTTAATATTTTCATCAAATTTTCCAGTTCCATGCATATAGCTGTTCAGAAAGAACTAACGGTCTTTGTGGAAAAGAATCTGAGCTAATCATTATGGCAGAATGATAAGAATTCCAAGAATCATCCGCTAAGAGTGTTTCTATAATCTTTTTTTGTATCTGCCTAAAATTAGCGTTATTGTTCACAGGAATTCTGTTTGTGTGGCCCTAATAATTTTCTCTTTGTCTACTGCTTCCACGTTTTTCCTGAAAAAGAGACTTACATAGACAAATATGGAACCAAAAAGACTTATTATCAAAGCTAAGGTCACTCCTGCTTGTAAACCGTAAATTTCGATCAATTCACCTGCTATCGGGAGTAACGGAACTCCGAAGAGAGCTACAAATGTTGGTATGAGCGAATAAACTGCATTACGGCTGCTGGAAGGCACTAGGTCAACCATTGTCCTTCTCCTGAGTACTTCAGCTATATCACCAACAGTATCAATGGAAAAAATCAGGATAATAGCAGTGATTATCAAGCCGAGTAGGTTTAAGCTATCTGCTGCCGGCACGAGAACGAGTAAGATAATGATAGGAGCGAAAAAAGTCAGGACATGCAGAAAGTAGAAAAGAGCTACTTTATTATTAGCGACTTTTGCTGAAATCTTGGCCATGTAAATGCCTATTGGAATACCTACCAAGAATATCACAGTTCTATACGAGCTCGCGAGGATATCAGATCCAGTATAACCGAAATACAAAGGCATCAGGATCAATTCTCCCCAGATGGTGAAACTAAGAAAAA
>JBHLKP010000249.1:0-5650 GCA_048886525.1 Candidatus Hodarchaeota archaeon
TTTCCACAGATCATCACTTTAACAGGAATTCTCATTATTACTCTACTTTATACAATATTTGGCCCTTTCTATTTGAAAAAGACTGAGAAAATGAGAATCTAATAGAACAGCAGACCATCAATTTCGAATATAATCTAAGACAATTCTTGTTACCGTATCAGTTATTGTTGTATGCTTGTAAAGTGCCTTTAGAAATTGACTTAAATCTTCAAGAGTAGGATGTCGTGTTTTCAACATAAGAGAATACTCTTGATTTGTACGATAGATTTCAATAACTCGGCCATCATGTAAACAGAATTCGATAGCTGATTTATATTTACCAAATGGTGCTTTAATCTGAATATATGAGTGTATAAAGTTATCACTCCAATAAGATGTATCTATTGAATAAGCAAGAATTACATTCCTATCTCTCCATTTTTTCAACTGGCGATATATTGTAGGTTGAGAGACATTAATTTCTTCTGCTATTTCATATGTTGAAGGAGGTAAATCATATTTTTCTCCAAGCTTATCAATCATCTGCAGTCTTTCCAATTCATGTAACTTAAGAGAATTTTTTTCTTCTAGTACAGAAATACCATGCTTTTTATGAACTTTAATTACCTCGATAATTTGGTACTTTTGAAAACCTGTTCCACCAATGAGTTCGTATAAGTGATCCAATGAATCCAAAAAATCAGTCGCATTAGGAAAGTGAAATCGTCCAATTAAAGAATATTCACCAGTAATTCCTTCTATTAAACTCAAAAAGCTTTCATCGTAATGGGCTAATAGCTCTTCAACAACTCGTGGTTCATTTGGGTTGGTCTTTAAGAGGAAAAAAAATATCTGTTGTTGAAGTATCCGAGGATTCAGAACAAGTTGCCATGATTTTATAATACCCTGTTTTCTCATTCGTATTATTTGCTTTTTTAACCACCGTGGAGAAAGATTGATGTCTTTGGCAACACCCTGTATTGAAGATCGTGATCTTACGCTTAATGCATGTAAAATTTTTGCAGTAATTTCGTTTTGATCCAATTTCACCACTAGAAGTAATCATTTTTGTATCAAAATGTATGAAGAATAAAATTAAATGAATATTTAATAGCTTTTTCATAATAGAAAAGAATTAACTTTTATCCTAGTTAAACTTAGGAGAAGTTATCAAGCATATTTCTTTAATTATGGAGGTATTTTATTGATTATTCAAACAGAAAAAGGTGAAAATTACGAAATTAAGGATTTTTCTCTTAAAGATGAAGGACTAAAAACAATGGAGTGGGCAGCTAGTCGAATGCCTGTTCTTCAATCTATTAAAAACCGATACAATGATGAAAAACAGTTCAAGGGAGTGAGAATAGGCGCGTGTTTACATGTAACGAAAGAAACGTCCCAATTATGTGAAACATGGTTAGCGGGAGGAGCCGAAGTGTATTTATGTGCATCAAATCCTTTATCTACTCAAGATGAGATAACAGCCGCTCTTGTATCAAAAGGAATCAGTGTTTATGCTTGGAAATTTATGGATACTGAAGGCTATTATAGGGCAATAGGAAATGTAATTAAAGCCCGTCCACATATAACAATCGATGATGGAGCGGATCTTGTAAGTATTTTACATAAATTGAAACGTGGGGAAACAGATGCAGAAATAGAAATCGTCAAGAAAGTTATAGGTGATGAAACCAACTATATTGATGATGTCTGGGCTGGAGCTGAAGAAACAACTACTGGAATCATTCGTCTTCATGCAATGGCAGATGATGGAGCACTACTTTATCCTATCATGGCTACTAACTCTTCTCCTTGTAAAAATATGTTTGATAATGTATATGGAACAGGACAATCTAGTATCGATGGAATTCTTCGTGCTACTGCTGACTTGATCGCATCCAAGGTCTTTGTAGTAGCAGGGTATGGCCATTGTGGAAAAGGAGTAGCACTACGCGCCAAAGGTATGGGGGCACGTAGAGTGATAGTTACGGAAGTAGAACCGCATGCCGCGCTCCAAGCTGCTATGGACGGGATGGAAGTGATGCCCATGACAGAAGCTGCCAAAATCGCAGACATCATCATTACTGCAACAGGATGTAAAGATGTAGTTCGGAAAGAACACTTTGAAGTGATGAAGGATCAATGTAATGTGGCGAACACTGGTCATTTTAATGTTGAGATCAATATACCTGATTTAGAGGAAATTTCAACTAGTAAAACCCAAATTCGTACATTCATAGATCAATATACAATGAAAGATGGTCGCAAAATCAATCTCCTCGGAGAGGGTAGATTGATCAATTTAGCGGCAGCAGAAGGCCATCCAAGTGAGATTATGGACAATTCGTTCGCATTACAAGCCTTAGCAAGTGAATACATTGTTAAACATAGAAGAGAGTTGAAAAATATAGGGGGAAAAGTTATTCAAATCCCAAAAGTGATCGATGATAATGTTGCTACCCTTAAATGCGAAGTAATGGGTATTAAACTAGATACTTTAACTCCTGAACAAGAAAAATATCTTTCTAGCTGGCGTGTGGGTACTTAATTGCATTGAAATATGTTTATTTCGAAAAAAAAGAAGTTTAAATATTTCCAAATAACGAGTTTATGTTAATTTATCTATATAAATCTCATATATATTATAAATTTCTTTTTTTTGTGTTAGAAACTATCCTAGACTTTTTTTAGTTAATTCATTGAGCTGCATTTTTTTTCATTTTATTTTGGTGAATCACGAAATATCTAATTATTGGGTTCTTTTATTCTCTCTGAAGTATCGTACATTAATTCTGATTTGTATGAGCGTTAACCTTAGGTTAGCAAATGTTATTAAGGTTATTTCATTATAAAGAAGAGGTTTTAAGTTGACAATTTTAATAACGGGTGGTACTGGATTAGTAGGTCAAGACTTAGTACGTTTTCTTGTTACTGATACTTTTTACGGTATTAATCCTCAAGAGATTCGATTACTTGTTAGAAAAAAGAAAAGCAATCCTAATCGCAAATCTTTCTTAGATTGGTGCAAGAAAAAAGAGATCGATCTATTTCACGGAGATTTAAGATCAGAGGAGGATATTTTTGCCTTCACTAATGTTGTGGATCCCGAAATCTCTATCATCATTCATTGTGGAGCTATCTTTAATTTCTGGCAACCCTATAACCTTATTTATGATGTAAATGTAAATGGAACAGAACGGATTCTGAACGCATTTCATAGGAATGGAATTAAAAAATTAATATATCTTTCCTCAGTTGCTGTATATGGCCAAATTGTGGGTTCTAATGGTCGTGGAGTCGTTGAAGAACAACCAATTGATCTTAAACAAAGAAAAGGATATGAATTATCAAAAGCACTCGCTGAGCAATTAGTCAGAAACTATCAAGAGAAGAACCCAAAAAAGTTAATTACGATTCTTCGTCCTTCTGGAATTGCTGGTGGTTCAGGAACTACGACAGATTTATTTGCAAGGATGTTTTTTGGTCGTTTTGCACCTTTACCGAATGGTGGTCGAGATAAACTTAGCTTAGTGGACGTAAAAGATGTAACAGCTGCTATAATCTTCTTTATGGATTTATCACGAGGTAATAGAGACGTTTATAATGTTGTGAGCTATACATCTTCCCTCAAAGATGTAATTCATGAGTTAGGACACGCTTTAGGGAAAAAAAAGGTTAAAATCATTTCAATTCCTCTAGTTATGTTCAAACCAATGTATATCTTAGCACGAGTGTTTCGAATTTTCAAACGAGCCAATGAAAAATCTATACTGCTTCCAATCTTATTCGATAAACTTGGACAAGATGTTTGGATTGATGATTCAAAATTAAAATCTATTGGATTTCAACCAAAAGCCACACTTAATGATTCAATGATAAAAATTGAAAATTTTATTAATAATAATCTATGGTATGCCGAAGAGAAGTTTGGTTTTGCATTATAAGAGCTGAAAGCTCTATTCATATCCAAGTTTTCATCTTTGCTGATTATCTTGTGTATCTTAGTTATTGTCGGAATCTGACATCAACCCACAAATTAAGAATACCTTTCTTAAGAATCTATACCTTTATTTTCTGGATTTTACACCCTTTAGCCTTTTATAATACTCAAATAACAATAATGTAGAAGTATTTGAAATAACTTGTCTGTTGCTTTAAAATAAGTTTAATAGGGAAGTAAAATGACTCAAAATTCATCCAAAATAGATGTATTGGATATTACTATTCGATATCTTAACTATAATGGACCCCTGTTTTTACGTAATAATGTTGAATATGATTCAATAAAGCAGAAAAGCAGCACGATTATAAAGGCAAAGATTGGAACTTAAAACACAATTTTATTCTTTTATTCCTTTCTTAAATTATTAAAATAATTGGTTAAGAATGAATATAGACCATCATTAGATCTAGCTTGAGTTAGTTGTTCTAATAATGTATGGCTGAATAAAATTAGACTTTTTTCATCATAATCGAATTTCACACTCCCGTAATGTACTTTCTCTAAAATAAGGTACTGAGGCGGAACAGGTGATGGCTTAAAATTAATAGACTCATTTTTTAAAAGACGTAGAGTATATTGATTATCACATTTCCCACTAGATACATCAATCAAGTGGCCTATAATTCTCCGTACTTGTTGCCACAGAAAAGATTTGGATGAAATTCGTATTTGGTAAGTATTGTTATTTAATTCGAAAATATCTGCAGTTTTGATATTTTTTATGGTTTTTTTCTCTTTTTTGGGATCATTTTTTGCAAAATTCAGAAAATCATGCGTTCCAACCAGTAAATTCAAAGTTTTTCTCATAATAGGTAGATCAAGCCCATGTCCCACACAAAGGAAATAAGAATAAGTTCGAAGAATCGCATCTTTTCGAGGATGAAAACTCGCTGGGACCTCAGTAAAGCCAAGAACTCTGAGTGTATCTGGTAAATATGAATTTATCTCTTGTATAATTGGTCTTTTATTTGTAAAAAAAGAAATAACTTGGTTTATCGCACCTACACCCCGATCTGTTCTACTTGCAAATCGAATTTTAGAATCTATTTTACTATTTATCAAACGAGCCTTTTTAAGAGCATTAACCACAAGTGTATAGAGATTATTTGGATCATGTAACTGTTTACTAAACCCAGTATAATTTAACATGGGTAAATATCCAATACATATGGCAATATGCAATATTCCTCATCCTGCTTCTTCTTTGACTACATTCCTTTTGTTTGTAAGTTCTATGATTTTTGCACGATTCTTTTCAAAGAATTCAATAATTAAGTTGGATACTTCTTCTTGATTATTCATAGATATTAGATGCAGGTTATATTGATCCATATTCAATTTCCAGAATGATTTAAGTTCTGCTTTTTGATTTTCATTAAGTAAATCTGCTTTTCCACATATCAAAAAAAGAGGTATTTCAGGAAAAGTGCGAGAAATCTGTCTTAATAAATTCTGTTGTGCAACAAGGGCATCAAATTGAGTGTAATCAAATATAAAAATAATCCCTGTAGCTAATGTCTTTAAAGCTGCTATTGCTCTTAATTCTATTTCATTTCTCTCTTCTAATGGCCGATCCAAGATACCAGGTGTATCTACAATCTGACATGAAACATGAGTTACGGGGTGTTTCGCAGTACTTGTTGCGTAAACAGGTATTTTTAAGTGTCC
>JBHLKP010000250.1:0-5631 GCA_048886525.1 Candidatus Hodarchaeota archaeon
GGTGTCGGAACTTCTGTAGTTATTGCTCAGCCAGGAGATTATGTTGACTTTAATCCCCATCAATCTAACAGCTATTATGACTATCTTATTTTCATGAACTCGTTCGCTAGACTTGCACGAAGACGAGGTGAATACAATCTCAGCCACGCGGTTCCATGGCTTGCCGAATCATGGACAGCTTCAGCCGACTACAAAACTTGGAATGTTCAACTCCGACAAGGTCTTAAATGGAGTGATGGTACCGAATTCACTGCAGATGACGTTATCTTTACATACCATTCAATACTAGATCCTGCTTGTGCTAGTCCAAATAGAGGTACAATAGCAAACATTGTTGGTAATGCTTCTGCTATTACCAAAGTAAACGACTACGAAGTCAAGTTTGTTCTACCAGAACCCTATGCTTATACTGAAACAGTTCTCTTTGGTTTGGAAATCATCCAGAAAGCACAGATGGAAGCCGTTCCCTTAGCAGAATGGAAGACTCATGGGACCAACACCGGCGATATTCCAATGATTGGAATTACGCAATACCAATTTGATACATATGATGGATCTACAACCGTTGAAATGGTTAAGAATCCTTATTATAACCAAGCTCTTTGGGGTCACGATCCTAATATGGTTGGTGGTGGTAATTTCCTTCCTAACGGTACAATTGAGACAATCACCTTCAAAGTCGTAAAAGAGGCTACCGCAGCTGTCGCAGGCCTTGCAGGAGGAATCTACGACGTTATTGACTCTCAGATGGGTATTCAAGCCCAACACAACGAAGTCAATGACTCTGACTGGGGTAAGATTCTCAAAGGATATGAATGGGGTTATCAAGAAATGGGTATTAACCACTTTAATCCCATCTTTGGTATGAATGCACACGATCCTCGAGAGATGTACCCAGATGACTATGGAGGTCCAGCTCCTCTAGATCCAATCAGTGTTTTCATTGCTATGGTAGGTCTAGCTGTAGTTCAGATCATCCGAAGGAAAAGAAAATAAATTCATAATTCTTAACCTTCCCCCTTTTTATTTTTTTTAACTTAGTTTCTCTTTTTAAAAAAATTATAACTAATTTTGCAAGCAGGATAAAAATCAACTATAAAATGCTATAAAACTAAGAGTTCTAGTCTAAAGTCTGGTTTAATGTACTATTCCAACGCTCTGGGGACTCAATGTATCCATTTTTCGGAAGAATGTTTCATTCTCAAACATTTCATTAATAGCGGATGCTGAAACTTCTCTTCGTATTCGTAATGCTTCTGCAAGTGTCATTACATCGTTCTCTTTAACACCAATTTTTTTCGCAATCTCTTTTACCCTACCACGTTTTTCAGCCACACATAAATCTCTTAAATTGATAAGTTTCGTGAAAAAAGCTTGAATTTTTCCTTGAAGATATAAATTACCAACATTTTCATCACCAAATCCTCTAGTCTTTTTTAATAACTCCTCAACAAATGAAAGAGATTTGGTAGGTGCTTGATAATTATCAAACCTTGACTCTCTACCAATTCGTACGATAATAACAGGTTCCCTATAAAAAGTAGCTTTCTTGATTTGTTCCTCATTTAATAATATTAAATCTGCTCTTGGAATTCCATAAGATATTGAATGATGATAAGTTTCAGAATGAAGAGTAATGATCAGTCTTACGTCTAATTCCTCATTAGGCATCAACCCTCTTAATAAATCTGCTATCTCTAACAAAAATTCCACATTTGGACCTACAAGAATTACAGGAATTTTTACCAAAAGACCATAAAAAAGAGGAACTAACGGATCATCATAACTACGGAGACCTTTTTTAGCTGGAAATAATTCAAAAAGACCGCGAATACCAAATACTATTTCTTTTTCTGCAATAATTTCCATTTCTAGTATTTCAGCAATTTTTCCCCAGTCTTGAAGCAGTTTAGTCAAATCATTCGTTAGAGGCTGTCCATAAACATAGTTTTTATTCAAACTATCTTTAATATTAGCTGCTTTTTGAGAAAGTATTGTTGCATTAGTATATAAGACAGATTTTTCGTCATTCCCTACTATTGCACTTATTGAAATGACTCTATTTTCTCCTCCCTCTGTTTTTTGATCAAGTGATGAATAGAAGATAAAAGCTAGTTTCTTTTCATCAGGGAAGGGAATGATAGCTTCGCCTTCTAATCTTTCTGATGAAGCAGATTTAACACTTGTTAATGTTGAAACAATAGATTTTACTGCTACTTTCTTTGTCATTACAGGATCCTTTATTGTTGAAAAGATAGCAATTGGTCCAGCTCTTTCGTCAAATGCTGCAAAAACAACATCCATTATCAGAAATCTCCTTTATTTAAGTTTTATAATCAATTTAGGGGAAAAATTTCAAGTTGTATTATCTTATCGCGGTTCAAAAAGCCTTCAAACAAGCTCATAAATTAATACATGATTTTTTTGGTTTTTACCATTGTTAAATATTTCCTAATGACACAGCGATCAATTAATCTAAATTTAATGGATGATTATTCTCTAACAATGACCATAGTTAATGTTGATCTTACACCCTTTGCTTGACGAATTTGATTGATTACTAGGTCTTTAAGGTCTTTCATTGAATCAGAGGACACTCTAGCAACTAAATCGTAAACTCCATATACAACATAAGCCTCATCTACTTTAAGCTGTTCATTAAGATACTTTAAAACTTCTTCCTCTTCCCCAATTTCTGCGTTTATCATGACAAAGGCGGTGGGACGAGTCATTAGTTAATAGTCCTTCTATTCGATTGTGTTTTTTGATTACTTATAAAAAATGTTATTTAAATTACAAAAAAAGAAAATTGATTTATTTCTTTATATACTTATAGGTAAAATAAATTATTAATTTAGTTCAATATACTAATTATGAGTTGTCAGTTTTAATTAAAAATGGGATTTCACTCGACAATTATGCATAAAAAGGAGTAATTGGCATAACTTTTAGAGTGCATTTCAAGTTAATAAGCAAAAATCATTTTATAAAAAAGCTATTTTATATCGAATGAGAATACTGGCACTTTGGAGACTAAATTTTATGGATGAACTAAGGCATAAATTACGAATATCAGAAAAAAATCTGACAGAAATTAATAATTACTTGCTAGATGAAAATAATCCGCTAATAAATGATCTATTGAAAATAGTAGACAAATATGGTGGAATTAAAGAAATTAATCGAAAAGCAGAGAATGCAAGAGATATGAATAATTTAATGCGACAATTAGAAAAAAAGACGCCTGAATATGTTAAAAATCTTGATTGGTTAGTAAAACAAAGTGATCAAGAAGCCTTTATTTCTGTAGAGGATTATAGAAAAAAGATATTAGGAGACAAACTAGATAATTTCATATTCGATGACTCTTTTGCAGTAACACTAGAGCTTTCAGCATGTCAATACTTTCCATTTTTAATAGAAGGAGCTAAAAAAGCAATTGATAACAAAGATTTACTACCTGGACGTATAATCCGTGTAAGAAGGATGAAAGAACAAGAAGATGATGGTGATTTGCTAGCAATGTCCGCTGCCATGCAAATAATCGGAGCCAGCTTTGTTGAAACATTAGATACAAAAGGAACAGCTCCAGGAGAGGATGGAGCTCCAATCAATGTACATCTTGGAGGACCTGATACGATTACTGGATATTTTGGTGGTGTCGGGCAACCAAATAATTATGCTCTTAAGTGGGTTGATGAATACCTCTATTATTATACTAAATATGGAGTAAAGCAAGTATTAAATATTAATCCAGGAACAGTGCTTCTAGGATATTTTTTATATAAACTAGGTCTTGATAATGAGTTTAAAATTAGCGTTTTTATGGGAAATGACAACCCTTACTCCTGTTTGTGGACACTATTAACTGCTAAACTATTCGCCCGAGAGGATGGAACGAGTCCTCTAATAGGATTTAATCTCTCAAACTCAGTAAATAATAAAACAATTGAGCTAAGTGCACAAATTCGGAACGCTTTCAATTTTGAAGATATCGTAAGATTAGAGCATCATATCATTGAAACGTGGAAGAGTATTGTCAGGCAACCATATAATCGCCGTGATGAATTAATTCAAATTGCTCCCAATATTAAGAATATCAGTGCAAAACATGAGGGTGGAAATGTGGAAGTAGAAAAAACCAGAGACCATCCTTCAGATATTCTTGATTATTTCAGGCCAAAAGAAGACATTCTTAACGCGGGTCATATGGATGCACTACTGTTGAATTATTTAGATCGACAAGATGCTATTAATACTACAGCAAGAGTTTTAACCGAGAATGGACTGACTTTCATTGCTGCTCTGAATCTTCATCATCGCTAGTTATTATAAAACTGGTTCAGCGTGATTAAAGTGATCAATTATGATAATTTACGAACTGGCGCAGGGATATTCGATGTACTTTCAAAAGCAGAAACTTTAGAACGTGAAGGCAAAAAAATTTTACATTTTGAGATTGGCCAACCCGATTTTCCTACTCCAACTCATATTAAAGAGGCAGCGAAGCAAGCACTTGATAATAACTTCACTGGTTATGTTCCTGCAACAGGAATATTAGAACTTAAAGAAGCTATCCAAGATGAAATAGAAATGACAAGAGGATTTCGTCCAAGTCTCAATCAAATATTGGTCACACCAGGCGCAAATCCAGGGATATATTATTCATTACGTGCTGCAATAAAAACGATTGATGAGGAAATCATTTACCCAGATCCAAGCTTTCCCACCTATAGCGCAGTAATAAATTACTTGAATACAAAGAAAGTAGCAGTTCCGCTTCAAGAAGCTAATGAATTTAGACTAAATCCTGATGATATTGAAAATAAAATCACACAGAAAACAAAAGTTATCATTATAAATAGTCCAATGAACCCCACAGGTTCGATGATGACCAAAAAAGAACTATCAAGAGTGGCAGAAATCTCAGAACAGCACAATTTATATGTTTTGACTGATGAAATTTACTCAAAAATGACCTATGATCGAAAATTTTTTTCTCCCAGCGTTTATGACGAAGCGAAAGAACGAACTATCATTCTTGACGGTTTTTCAAAAGCTTATTCTATGACTGGTTGGCGTCTTGGCTACATTATTGGCCCAGAACCACTAATCGACAAAATGAGTTTATTAATTTCTACAACAGTATCTTGTGTATGTTCATTCAACCAAAAAGCCGGTGTGGCCGCATTAAAAGGTCCTCAAGATGATTTAAAGGCAAATATGCGAGCTTTTCGTAAAAGAAGAGATAAGATTATAAAAGGATTAAATGAAATTCCAAATTTTTCTTGTTTTACCCCTCAAGGAGCGTTTTACGCATTTCCAAACATAATAAAGACTGGAATGTCCTCAAAAGAATTAGCAGACTATCTCTTATATAATGCTGGAGTTGCATGTTTACCAGGTACAATATTCGGAAACTATGGAGAAGGATATCTTAGATTTTCATACGCAACTTCAGTTGAAGTAATTAATGAAGCAATAGAGAATATAAAAACTCTTTTTAAAAAAATAAACTAATTTCAAAAAAGGTATGAATAATGACAACATTCAAAATCGCGTTTATTGGATTTGGGGTTGTAGGTCAGGGATTAGCAGAGATTCTTCTTGAACAGAAAGAGGAATTAAAAA
>JBHLKP010000251.1:0-5619 GCA_048886525.1 Candidatus Hodarchaeota archaeon
AAAAGCAATCTTGTATCATAATAAAAATTACGGTGACCTCATTTTGAGTGAAACTAAAATCTTTAATCGTTATCTTGTTATGTTGGGAGCTATTATAGCCCAACTGTGTTTGGGTTCTATCTATGCTTGGACTATATTTCAAACAGCGCTATCTACAAATTCTCCATATCAATGGGAAAAATTACTTACACAACTACCATTTAGCGTAGGTTTAGCTTCATTTGCTCTATTCATGATTTTTGCAGGAAAATGGCAAGATAAAGTCGGTCCTACTAAAGTAGCTACCATAGGAGGTATTCTTCTTGGTGCTGGGTATTTACTAGCAGGATTAGTTGACATTCTTTTTGCAAACAACACCATAATGGCCTTCTTGTGGATAGCTATTACATATGGTGTAGTTAGTGGAGCTGGCATAGGATTTGCTTACGTATGTCCCATTGCTGCTTTAGTCAAATGGTTTCCTGATTTAAAAGGATTAATTACAGGTATAGCTGTTGCAGGATTTGGCGCTGGAGCACTTGTATTTACTCAAGTGGAAACTGCATTGATTCCAGAGGATGGACCGATTGGAAATGCGTTGTTAGTACTTGGAATTATCTATCTAATTCTTGTGGTTGGTTCAGCTCAACTATTACGAAATCCTCCAGAAGGATGGACCCCTCCAAATTTTAAAGTTACAGAAACAAAAAAAGCAACTCCTACAGGAAAAATTGATTCAGAACCCTTTGAAATGATTAAAACACCAGAATTTTGGTTACTTTGGAGTATGTTTGTTATGGCAGCCGCAGCAGGTCTGATGACGATAGGAAATGTGAAATCTTTTGTTCAAACACAGAATGCAACTATTGATGCAGTTATGGCTGCAAGTATTGCTGGAATTCTTTCAATATTTAATGCTGCTGGTCGGATTGTATGGGGAGCTGCCTCTGATAGGCTTGGCCGTACCATTACAATGATTATAATGTTTGCCACTTTAGGAATTTCTATGTTTTTCTTTGCTATCCAGACAGATATTCTAATGTTAACAATAGGAGCGTCATTGATTGGTTTTTGCTTTGGTGGTAATTTCGCGTTATTTCCATCAGCAACAGCAGACTATTTTGGAACCAAAAATATTGGAAGTAATTATGGACTTGTATTCACAGCATATGGTGTTGCAGGAGTACTTGGGCCATTTTTAGCTGGAGTTATGGATTACGCTGATGTATTTCCACTTCTTGGGCTTATAGCTTTCCTTGCTCTTGCCCTTGCCATTATTACAGAATATTTAAATCGTCATAAAGCAGTATTCTAGTTATTTTCAGGTGCCTTCTATTTGGCACTCTCTTTTTTTTCTTTATCAGCAACTAGACACAACCTTATGATCTTCTGTTTCATTTTTTTTATAATTTCTGTTTATTACAATATTTTACATTACGATTACAAAATAAGAAATAAACTTCTTAACACTATTTTCAACTTACCTAAATTAGATTGCTGAGGTTCAATAACCTTTGTAGCAACTTCTATAGTTATTGATAGTTGAACTATAGAGACAACAGTTGTAATAATTTGAACAAATAATTTTCTGGGCGATATTATGTCAGAGCTTACAGAAACAGAGAAAGAAAAAGCTAAAAAATATTATCCGCTTCCTGAATTAGCGGAGAATAGCCGTATTCCAAATATGGATGCCTATTTTGAAAAGTGGAAATCCTCAGTCGAGAATATGGAAGAATTCTGGGCTGAAGAGGCTAGGAAGATTGACTGGTTTACACCGTACAAGAAAATTTGGCAAGCTCCAACAGGGGATAAAGATGAATTTGTAGGAAAATGGTATATTGGTGGAAAACTAAATGTTACCTATAATTGTATTGATCGTTGGGTTAATAAAGGTTATGGTAATGAAATCGCACTTATCTGGATGGGAGAAGATGATACAGTCAAAAAATATACCTATAAATCACTTATGGAAGAAGTTAATAGAGCTGCCAATGCTTTAAAAGAATTAGGTATTAAAAAAGGTGATCGTGTTTGTATATGGTTACCAATGATCGACGCACTCGCAGTAATGATGCTTGCTTGTGCAAGGATTGGTGCTATCCACTCTATCGTCTTTGGGGGATTTTCAGCTGAGTCAGTTAAAGATCGAATTGATGATTCTGAATGCAAGATGTTAATTGTATCAGACGAGGTTCGACGAGCTGGTAAGAATAGACCTATGAAAAATAATCTAAAAGGTATCATTGAAACCTGTGATTCCATTGAAACGGTCGCAGTCATAAAACTCACTGGTGGGGATGTGTATGAATATGAAAAAGATGTAGATTTCTTAACTTTGATGGAGAAGCAGTCCATAGAATGCGAAAGTGAACCAATGGATGCAGAAGACCCTCTGTTCATTCTTTATACGAGTGGTACAACTGGAAAACCAAAAGGTGTTGTTCATACAACAGCTGGGTATTTAGTTTATGGGGTTTCAACTAACTATTATGTATGGGATTATTCCTGTTTACTTGATCTAAAAGGAACTACTCCAGCTAATCGAGATGTTTGGTATTGTACGGCAGATATTGGTTGGATTACTGGACATACTCAAATTATATATGCCCCTCTTAGTCTAGGGGCTATTTCTATAATGTATGAAGGTGTGCCTACTTGGCCCCACGGAGGACGCTTCTGGGAAATATGTGAAAAATTCGGTGTTACACATTTCTATACTGCTCCAACAGCAATTCGTGCCCTAAAGAAACTTGGCGATAAAAACGTTACAAAATGGAACTTAGAGAAAATTAAGATGCTAGGAACTGTAGGAGAAGTCTGTAATTGGCCTGAATGGCGCTGGTACTGGGAGACTGTGGGAAAGGGAACCACTGGGGACAAACCAGTTGGTCGTCCTATTGTTGATAGCTACTGGCAAACTGAGACTGGTTCCTACATGATGGTTAATCTAGGAGCGATAACTCCTATGAAAGCTGGAAGTTGCACCTTTCCATTCTTTGGTATTAATCCAGTCTTACTAGACGATGAAGGAAATAAAATCTCTAAAACAAACACCCAAGCTTACTTTGCTTATGATAAGAGCTGGCCTGGCCTCATGAGAACAGTATGGGGTGACCATGAACGATTTGTAAATACTTATCTCACTCAATTCCCCAATCACTATTTTACGGGAGATTATGCTAAGATTGATGATGATGGGTACTATTTCATTCTTGGTCGTTCGGATGATGTTATCAAAGTTTCAGGTCATCGTCTTGGATCTGCTGAAGTCGAAGCTGCTATTAATTCTCACCCTAAGGTAGCTGAAAGTGCGGTTATCCCTTATCCACATCCTGTCAAGGGTTCAACAATCTTTGCATATATTACGTTAATGAGAGACGAAGAAGCTAGTGATGATCTTAAAAAAGACATTCAAAAACACGTTCGTTCTGTTGCTGGTCCCGCAGTCTATCCTGAAATTATCATGTTCTCAGGAGCGGTCCCTAAAACCCGTTCAGGAAAGATTATGCGTCGAATTCTCAAAGCTGTTGCTGAGGAACGTGACATAGGGAACACAATGACCTTAGCTAATCCAGAAGTAGTTGAAGAGCTGATTGCCCGTCGTAAAATGATGGGCGAAATCAGCTTCTAATTACTTTTTTTCTTTTTTTAGAACTATTATCAATTTTAAATGCAGAAAAAGGCCAATTAACACAAATGACTTATCTTTGTGGTATTCTTTTACTCTTTTATCTAGCACAAATAGGGTAAGAAGTCTTACGCTCATCAGAAAGATTTCTTTCAAAGGATAATAGTAATTGAAGATTCAACCCACTAAAATCCTAAGGAGACCCAAAACCATTCAAATATCAATGAAATTGAACTCGTGGCCAAAAGGATTATGAGTTCAACGAAACATAAATTATAACCTTCCCAATTCAATTTAAAGTCAAAACAGAGTTGTTTCAGAAATTAACATCCTAGGGAAGAGGGAATTAAGGAGGCTATAAACAATCAATGTTGTTGAATGTAAAACCTACATGGAAGGCCTAATCAATTATGGTTATAATCGAGTTTGTGGATGTTTCCTTTTTTCAACTTTTTAGTATTAGTATTTTTGGGTTCATTTTTGGGCTATTTGAAGCCTCAACTAATCTATTTTATCTAATTAACAAAAATTACACACTTTCAAGAAAACAACATGGGAAAGAACTTCCTAGGAATGCAACTGATACTCAAGTTTTCCATAAAGTTGTTCAAATGTTCATCCTAGGAATAATACTCTTATTCATTAGTCTGATTTCTAGTATAATCGCCCCCCAATTGTTCACAGTTGGAGCAGCTTTCATATTAATAAATGGACTTATTGATTATAGTAAATTTCGAAAAAGAAATATGATCATTACGTGGACAGTCATTGCCTTTATTGCGTTTATTTTTTCATTGATTCCACTAATTTAACTGACCTAAAAAAATCGCTTATAATCGGTCAGATCTTGACTCGTTTTTCTCGTTCTCTAGAAATTCTAAAACTTGATTTATAGTGATTTTTTTCAAACGAAATACCTTGGTTGAACTCTTTCTCCCTGCTTCTAAAATAATTTCTGTTTGAAATTTCTTTCGTAGTAATCTGAGAAGTTTTTTGTTTGCTTTCCCTTTTACTGGAGGAGCTGAAATTTTGATCATCAATTTTTCATTATTAAACTCAAATTTATCCTCATTTTGTTTAGTTTTGATATTTGCGACTATTAAAATATCTCCATTATCTGATTTTAACCATATTTTATCTTGCAATTTAGCCCATCCTTTGTTATTTCGCTTATATCGCTGAATAAAATTTTCTGCAACGAAAATTGATTTTCTATTTTCATTAATACATCTCTAAGGCTCTGGTCTTCCTCAATCCAAATAAAGTTTACAAAGTAGCGTGCCAAATTACTTGGCCACATGCTTTCTTCAATGGGAATACCTAAAGCCATTGATACTCGGCGCTTAAATCGATTCACATATTGACTAGAGGATTTTCGTCCTAGTTCTTTGATGACCTCATCAGACGTTTTTGAAGACCAAAGGATGGAAAACTGTCCGTCATCAATGGAGAATCCATAAATTATTCCTTTTTCTTTATCAGTTTTTATCAGTTGATTACCTATTAGATATCTAAATGTTTCTGGAATAGAATGAAAATATACTCCTGATTTAGCATGAATTTCATTTGAAATGATGAACGCAGCAGAAGGAAGGACAGTGAAATAGGAAGTTAGAATTTCGTGGGGAGACAATAACAACCTTTCTTGATTATTTATGTTCCATAAGCTTTCAGGCTGAAAAGCTTCTCCTTCACCGATATTTAATGCTTTAGCGATGCTAAATCTTAATTCTGCAAGATTTTGTTTCCCTAATCCGTCTAAAAAAATATCTAAAATATAAGAAGGTGGAACTTCTCGTTTAATGATCAATGACTGTCCAAAAGGTGTATTTTCCATAATTCCTGCAATTTTACCAAATTTAGATCTAGCCATTCCGTATATTTTCTGATCTAACTGGAATGAGTAAGTGACTCTTTCCCCAGGAGCAGGAATCCATGCAGAAACACGAATCTGCTCTAAACTCTCGTCATCTATAGTAATGTGATCCAAAGAAGAATCAGAAATAGCT
>JBHLKP010000252.1:0-5604 GCA_048886525.1 Candidatus Hodarchaeota archaeon
AGCTGGGCCACCATGTGATAAGAAGACCTTATTTCCTGTTAAAAAATATGAATCTCCTTCTTTTTCTGCTTTAGTTGTTACAGCGGAGATATCAGAACCAGCGTTAGGCTCTGAAAATGCCATTGCTCCAATCGCATCTCCACTTCCCAATAATGGTAGGTATTTTTCTTTTGCTTCAGTAGTCCCATGATTCTTGATTATTTCAATATTCAATCCTTGACTTGGGAAGAACATTGAAAATGCTAAGGAAGCTCGGGACATTAGTTCTATAATCGCAGTCCAAAGAGTATAACTAAGGTTAAAACCATTATATTCTTCAGGAACGATGATCGAGAACAAGTCATTCTGTTGGCATTTCTTGAATAAGTCCATCATTCCAGAAGGATAGCTTGCTATTTTTGTCTGGGGATCAAAATGAGCTCCTTCTTCGTCCCAAGCTTGTTCCTTTTCAATAATTTCATTGAGTGCAAGTTCATAAACCATGCCTAGAATCATTTCGTTTTGTTCTTGCTCCTCTTTACTAAAATTATAATTATTTAGAATTTTTAATATTTGTTTCAAATAATCCACCACGAGATTGACTTTTATATGTTTTTTAGAGGGTTATTTTAATTAATTTCTTTACTTTCGATGGAGGAGTTATCCGCATAAAATTCTTTTTCGACTAAAATGTAGTTGCATTTCAAATAGGGAGATAAACTCCTAATGTAAAAACTAAAGATTGTTTAAAAATTAAAAAGCGAGTATACTTCTCCTAAAAGGAGAAAAAGTATTTAGCGTTTGCCAAATCTGTCATTGATCATCTTACGCGCACTAGTTTTTCGATCTTTACGTAATTTATCCTGATAATTGACGCTAGCAATAATTTCACTTGCAAGAAGTCTAAAAGCTTGATCAACATTTATATCCTCTTTAGCGGAAGTTTCAATATAATGTACAGAAAAACCATATTTGAATTTCAATAGTTTAGTAAGTTCTGCAGCATATTCTTTTCCATACTTAGCTGAAACTTGTGATGGAAAGGCTGGATTATCTCGAAGGTCACATTTAGCACCTATAATAACAAGTGGAACTTTTCCATGTCCATTAAGATTCCAGTAACTCTGAATCCACTCTACTAAATTCATATAGGATTCTTGATTTGTGATATCAAAAAAACAAAGGGCTCCAATCGCCCCGCGATAATATAAGTCACGTACAGCCTTAAAACGTGGTTGACCCGCTAAATCCCAGATTTGAAATTTCAAATCATAACTTGTTTTGGTTTCAGAATGATATATCGATATTTCCTGTGACGCAAAATCAGCTCCTATAGTCATTAAATATTCTGTTTTAAAGCCCTCACCAAGCCAAGCACGACGTAAAGCTGTTTTCCCAACTCCTCCATCGCCTATTAGGACAATTTTGGCACGTAATTTTTGTCCATACATTTTCCCTCTAGATGTCTCCTTCTGCGTCATGTTACTTTCACTATATTTCTGATTGTAATACCTCCCCTAATTCTACAGAGATATTTATCTTGGTTTCAGGAGAGTGTACTTTTAACATCTTTTTCGTCATTTATCTGCAAAGGCCTTTATAAGCTATTCGCAACGATCTTCTGGATTTTATGTCAAGATATAATTACATTATCAAAAGTCATTTTTTAAAAAACTGGTTATAGCAAAGTTGTTAAAAGATTTCTAATTGCTTGGTTAAATGCCTGTAATTCATTTTTCAATGAAAATTTATATTGATAGTCTTTATAGAGGTAAGTTCTATGAATACGCCAGTCTTAACAAGTTTAATACGAACACCGATGGGAAAACTGTTGGGAGCGTTTTCAAACACATCAGCAGCTAAATTAGGGGCAATAGCTGTAAAAGAAGCTGTAAAGAGATCCCAAATAGAGCCAACAGAAGTTAACCATGTAATAATGGGACATGTAATTTCAGCGGGTTGTGCACAGAACACAGCACGACAAGCAACTATATATGCTGATCTTCCTGTTTCAGTAGGAGCTATTACGGTCAATAAAGTCTGCGGATCAGGAATGGCTGCCGTTATGTGGGCTGCGCAAATGGTCAAGCTTGGAGATATGGATATCGTTGTTGCTGGAGGAACTGAAAATATGACTATGGCTCCATATCTATTGATGAAAGGAAGGCAAGGCTATAGATATGGCAACAATACACTTGTGGATTCGATGTATCACGATGGATTATATGATATCTACAATCAGATGGCAATGGGAAACACAGGAGATATTATTTCAGAAAGATTCAACATATCTCGAGAAGAAATGGATGAATTTGCATACAGATCTCATCAACGTGCTCACCAAGCAACACAAAACGGTAAATTTGTGGATGAAATAGTTCCTGTCGAAATTCCAATCCCAAAAAAGGGTAATATTTCCGTCACAAAAGACGAAGGGATTCGAGCTGACACCACGGTTGAAAAATTAACAAAATTACCTCCTGTTTTTAATAAGAATGGCAAAGTAACTGCTGGTAACGCATCACAAATCTCTGATGGTGCTAGTGCTGTGGTAATTATGTCAGAAGATTTAGCAAAAGAGAAGGGTATTCCTATCTTAGCCAAGATTCATAGTTATGGTACAAATGCAACGAAACCTGAATGGGTTATGGAAGCTCCAGTTGAAGGAGTTAAGCAATTACTTGAAAAAACAGGATTTACTATCAAGAATTTTGATCTCATAGAACACAATGAAGCCTTCGCTTCAGCAAGTTGTGCAATTAGAAATAGTTTAAACATTCCAGACGATAAATTCAATGTTAATGGTGGAGCTGTAGCTTTAGGCCATCCATTGGGTTGCTCTGGAACAAGAATCCTTGTTACATTATATCATGAATTGGTTAAGCGTAATAAACACCGTGGACTAGCCACTATATGTTTAGGTGGTGGCGAAGCCATGACAATGATAATAGAACGATGAAAAGAAAATTGTTTTCTTTTCTCTTATCCTACTAGGTGATTGATGATTGGATAGGTCTGAAAAAATCGTTGAATTTGATAAAATGCTGTCCACTTTAAGATCTGAAGTAGCTCATAGTGTTGACGTTATTAAAATATATATGACCACTATCGATCTGCTGTATGAATTGTCTCACATCAACTGGTGTGGGATTTATTTTTTCAATGACGTAACAAAGGAATTTTACCTAGGGTATTACCGTAATCAACCAACTAACATAAGTGTGATTAGATTAAATCAGCTTTCATTAAAACCACCCAATAACAAACTTGATTTCTGTAATCATGTGACAGCTGAAGGAAAAGTATCCTCATATGATCAAGCTGCTTCTGAAATAAAGGTTCTATTTCGACAACAACACAAGATATTTGGTTTAATTGCTACTAGCTCTAAATATGAAAATACATTCGATGATATTGATGAAAAATATCTCTTAGAGGTGGTTGAAACAATTGTAGAGAGAGTACAATACTAATAAGTTGATAATTAGAGTATCGAGTCTGAGAGTATATTCAGAAGTTTTCTAGTAAGGAATGCATGAACTTAACTTTTTATGTCATATATTCTTTTAAAATAATCAAGGGGAGGTTTTGAATCCTCAGGTAACGGACAATCATAGGGAGTAGCTCTAACTTGTTCTTCAAATTCATGTCGTGCTCTTTCCACTAGTTCTGGATTTTGCATTAGTTCTGCTGTAGCTAATGCTAAAACTTTAGCTGCTTGAATCATTCCTGTATGACCAATGTGCATACCAGCTTGAGCGGTAAACTGCCATGAATGTCCAGGAGTACCGATCACTCCACAAGATGTTGCGAATTGTGCTAACGGAGTAACCCATGAAACGTCTCCAACATCTGTAGAACCGCCTTGTGTCACTCCACGACCGAAGATAGGCAAAATCTCTTCACAGAATTCTTTATCTTGGAATTTTAAAAGATAAGATCTAATATCATGCGGCATGAAAGATATATAATTATCAAAATATCTATCTGGGAAGGATTTCATTATCTCTCGAGCAAAATTTAAGTCCTCCTCGGTGAATTGAGGCGAACCAACTTCAGTCATCTTCTCATGAAGTAAATTTTCTAGCGTAGTATTTGGAAGCATGTTTGCGGAACCCCCAAGTAGAATAATTTTTACCTCGGTCTCAGTCATTAGCGCCGCACCCTTTGCAACTTTTTTAACTCTCTCATATATCTCCTTAACTTGATCTAAAAGAGGCGCACGAACATAATACCAGACTTCAGCTTCATCGGGTACAATATTAGGCGCTTTCCCTCCTTTTGTAATCACATAATGTATTCGAGCGTCAGGTATGATATGTTCTCTCAAATAATTACACCCAACGTTCATTAGCTCAACTGCATCAAGTGCTGACCGACCATTAAAGGGATCACCTGCTGCATGAGCTGTCTGTCCTTGAAACTGGAAAACCAGATTATACATTGCTTGAAAATTATTTGCTATAACATAATTCAAATCCCATGGGTGCCAAGTCAAAGAGATATCTATGTTATTAAATAAGCCAGTTTTCACCATCCATCCTTTACCATCAGCGTTTTCTTCAGCAGGACTACCATAATAACAAATTGTACCTTTTAATTCTCCTTTTTCAATTTTGTTTTTAATTACTACACAGGCAGCTAAGCATGCAGCGCCATAAAGATTATGTTGGCACCCATGACCAGGAGCACCATCAATTACTGGTTTTTTAACTGGTATAGCCTGTTGACTTAGCCCAGGTAACGCATCAAACTCACCTAGAATTGCTATTACAGGTTTTTCTGTCCCATAAGTCGCCATCACTGCTGTAGGAAGATCAGCAACTCCATGTGTCACCTGAAATCCAGCTTCTCTAAGAATTTTTACATGCAATTCTGATGATTTGGTTTCAAACAAACCTAATTCAGCATACTGCCAAACTTCATCGCTAATCTTAATAAATTGCTCTTTATTATCCTCAATCCATTGTTGTATGTCAATACCCAATTTTTTCACCTATAGCTTAATCATGTCATTTTTTAATTCATGAATGACATGAATATCTAAACAAATAGACTTTGGATTGGACGATCGCTCACCCATTAAAAATACACCTACTTATCGGTTCTAATCAGAGTGTAAAAGGAAAAGAAAAAAATAACTACGAATCAACACCAATTTTCATTTATGAGATTTGCATCAGTTCTGTTGTAGCAAACGCTAAACGTTATCACACTACGATAAAATATTAACAATATTACTATTGTTTTCTGATATTTGAGTAATTGATTATGCAAAAGGATATCATTCAGATCGATTAAAGATTGTGATAGGAGGAGTGGAATCCTACAACGAGAACTTGTGTTCAAGATTCAATGTTCATTTCTAAGACTTTAATCTTTTCTTTAAGGATTTTTGACTCTTCCTTACTCTTTGAAATTGAAAGGGCTTGTTTAAATAGTTTAATAGCCTTCTGTGCCTCATTTTTCTTAGAATATAAATCACCAAAGGAGGATAGAATATCTTGCTCTAGCTTTTCCTCCCCTAGTTGCTTTATTTGTTCTAAAGCGACCGTGTAATGACTTTCTGCCTCCTCATATTCACCATTACGAGTAAATATATCACCAATTTCTTTCTCCCATTCT
>JBHLKP010000253.1:0-5547 GCA_048886525.1 Candidatus Hodarchaeota archaeon
TCTCAAAACCAATGCTAATTCACCTTGTGTTTGAATTGAGTTCAGGAAGTGTTAAATTGTTATCAGAAACATTATTACTCAAAAGTAGACTGAAATTCGAAAAATTCAAGTGAACACCATACCCGTAGTTATTCATAATGGTATTATTGGCAACATTGCCATAATCTGATATAATCAAAGAAACACCAACCCCTTTGTTATTGAAAATGATATTGTTTGATATTGTATTATTAGTTGAATAATCTACTCGAATTCCACCCCAATTGTTATCAGAAATATTGTTATCAAAAATTAAACTGAAATTCGAAGAATTTAAACGAATGCCATAGCCATCATTACTAGCTATGGTGTTATTAGCTAAAGTACAGTTTACTGAAGAAGTCAATGAAACAGCGGCCCAATAATTATTAATAATAGTATTGTTAACAACGGTAGAATCAGCTATTGATGTAAAACGAATACCATGATGAATATTATCAGCAATGGTATTATTAATAACTGTAGTGTTGGCCGAAGAAGATAAATATAGACCATCTATATTATTAATGATTATACTGTTTGTAATATCGCCAGTATTGAAGTTATAGAGACTAATTCCGTTATATCCTCCAAATAAAAAACAGTTATCGATACGAAAATGCAAATCAGTGTTAGAAATCCTAATTAGATCACCTGAATTATTACCAATGATACTTAATCCTCCTATAATATATGGATCTGAGGTTGTCCCATTTCCCAGCCATTTTTCATCTATTGCTTGATTTCTAAAATCAGTATTCCCGTTGATTGTAATAGGATCATGGTTTTCATATTGGTTAAAAGCTAAATCCATTGGAAAAGAAGAAGAGGGAAAATTTTGTACTTCTTGTCTGGATTTATGACTTATGACTATAAAAGGAGTTAAAGTGCTGAAAATAGTTAATATAATAATTAGGGGTATAAAATAGAATCTTTTCATTCAGCTAACATTCCGAATTATGCGATGGCAAATAAAATAGCAAATTAACAAAACTTTTCAAATTTCATAATAATTATTAATCAAAAGTATTTGTCACTGTGATAGAATCTATTTATTTAAAGCAGACTAATTAGCTTTTCTTTTAATGTAAGATATTAATCACTTTATATAAGATGGGACTGATTAAGATTTGCTTCTTTGACCTTAAATTCATTTTCTGTGATGAACCACTTCTTAAATTCTTCAAGTCCCTCTTCTAATTTTATTTTTGGTTTCCATTTCAAGATTTTCAGTGCTTTTGATATTTCAGGACAACGACGTTTTGGATCATCGATGGGGAGGGGTTGATAATCAATTCTGCTGTTTTGGTGATTCAAGATTGCAATAATCTTCCTAGCAAGGGAGATTATGGATATTTCAACATTATTTCCGATATTAAATACCTCACCTTTGGTTTGAGGAAGAAAAGCAGCTCTGAAAATTCCCTCGGTTGTATCTGTGACATATGAGAAAGACCTTGTCTGACTACCATCCCCGAAGACAGATACTGGTTTGTTTGTTAAACATTGTTCTACAAAATTTGGAATTACCCTACCGTATAGATTCCCAGATCGCATCCTTGGCCCATATGTATTAAAAATTCTCACTATTCTTGCATCTAGGTTATGCTCTAACATATAAGCCATTACAAAAGCCTCGCCAGCCCTTTTAGCCTCATCATAACACGATCGCGGACCAATTGGATTTACATTCCCAAAATATGTTTCAGGGGTTGGTATATGCTTAGTAGAAGGATTTCCATATATTTCACTTGTTGATGTATAAAGAAACTTTGATTGATTTTCTCTAGCTATTTCCAAAGCATTTAAAATCCCAAGAGTATTAGCTCTTAAGATTTCAATAGGAAATTTCGTAAATTCGAAAGGAGATGCTCTACTAGCTAAATGAAAAACATAATCTATATCCTCATTTACTGAAAATCTAGTAGAAATGTCAGTATTGATGAAGGAAAAGTTATCCTGATTAATTAGATGTTCAATATTTTGTTGTAAACCACTGGATAGATTATCCAAGACTGTTACTTTCGATCCTTGCCTAATAAGTACATCAGAAATCCAAGATCCTAAGAAACCGGCTCCTCCTGTTATTAGAAAGCTATGTTCATCCCAAGAAAAATCCAAATCACGAACGCTATTGATTATTCTTTGAACTCCTTGATCAATGACTTCCATTAAGGACATCTCTTAAAATTGGGTTTTATCACGTTTCTCATAAATAATGATTAAAAATATTACTCCTTTTAAATAGCTAATACTCTATTTTTATGACTATATTTGTAATTCAAAGCTGTTATTTGTAATGTTTCCTAGATTTGACTTAAAAATATGGACGGGGGAGAGTAATTTCTTAAAAGTATTTCACAAGCAAGTAGAGAAAGAATTCAAATTAAGAAATTAAGAACTAATTCAATAAAAAACCTTAAAAATCTAATCAAAGTAGTTTCTTATGTAAATTCTTCTCTAAAGGCAGTAGATGCCCACTTCTTTTACTTCAACATATTTTCATCTCTGTATTTCAGCTAATTTCAATGTTCATAATTTAAGAATATAATTGTTTTTGTCAATAATTCAGAAGTGGGGTCAAAAATCTCAGTGTAAAACAGGTAAAAGGTGAAAAATCTGCTTGTTTCGATAATAATCGCAATATATTCAGAGAGAAGACTACCATTTCTTATAAAATTATTAAAACAGATTGAAAAACAAACTTATGATAAATTAGAGACAATAATAATTGTCGACAACAACCACGAGTTATTTCTGAAGATTAAGAAAATTCAATTCCAATGTACAACAGTTCTACATAATGTTGAAGAAAAAGGACTTTCAATTTCGCGAAATTTGGGGATTAAAGCTTCAAAAGGTGAAATAATTGCTTTCATTGATGATGATGCAATTCCAACAAGGTTTTGGGTAGAAAAATTAGTTAAATCTTATTCAAAAAAAACCTTGGCTGTTGGAGGTTTAATATTACCTTTATGGGCTCGATATAAGCCTTATTGGTTTCCTCCAGAGCTTCTTTGGGCAATTGGTTGTACTTATAAGGGCATGGTATCCAGTTCAACGGATACTTTTGTTAGAAATTTGATAGGATGTAACATGTCTTTTAGAAGACATCTGTTTAATGATTTAGGCTTATTTCGAAGAGGATTAGGACGAATAGGCAACTTTCTTTTAGGAGGGGAAGAAATGGAATATTGTTTGAGAATTTCATTGAATTATGGAAAAAATCTAATTCTTCTAAACCCTTTTGCAGTTGTTCATCATTTCGTAGAACCTGAAAGAACGAAAATTACATTTTTAATTAAGAGATGTCTTTTTGAAGGAATTTCAAAATCACTAATCGAAAAAGAGTTGATTGAGGAAATAAAGAATGGAAATTCACTTGAATGGAACCCTTTAGAGGGAGAAAACAGGTTTTTACGTTCTTTATTATTAAGATCAATACCTACCTATCTTTTGAGGCCAAAAAGGATTTCTGATTTCTTTCAAGGAATAGTAATTTTACTAAGTATCTTAACAGTAGGTATAGGATATGCTTATGGAAGATTTATCTTTAGTAGGAGTTTTAATGCTATTGAAATAAGTAGAAAAGAGTTAAATGCATATTAACAGCCAATAAATGTGGTTAAAATATATCATGATCATTGGAGTTGAGTTTAGTTTTGAAAATCTTTATTTCCAGAGAGGATGAAATCATTTTTTCTGCGTGTGTTGTTATAAATATGATTATTCTTTCTTTTGATATATTTCCCATCGTATTAATCAGATTTCTACTTAGTTTATTATTAATCTTAATTATTCCAGGATATTTTATTACTTTGATATTATATCCGAAGACTGATGATTTAAATTCTTCAACAAGATTTACAGTCTCATTAGGAATTAGCATCACAATTACTATTCTATTAATGTATATAGCAAACTTATTTATTGTGCTTAACAGTGTATCAATAACGCTTGTACTTTCATCTTTTTCAACAATCACTATAATTACGTCAGTAATTGTCAATACCAAACACGAATACAGGTTTTCGGCGGTAAATGAGATTTATTTCATGATAACAAAGATCCCACAAAAGTTAAGGTTATTTCAATTAAGGAGGCAAGAGATAGTATTATTATCTAGTTTTTTCTTAAGTCTCATTCTTGTCGCTATTTTCTTACTATTACCACTGCAAAATCAATATAGAATAAACTTTTATCTGGAGGATGAGATGGATGGTATTCATTGGCTACCGAATAAAATAAAAGTTGGATTTAAGCACAATGTCACATATACAATAGAGAATAAGGCTCCAGATTCAATGTTCTTTTTACTCTCGATTAAATTTAACCAAACAACATTTCTATTGATATATTCGCCTGAAATACTAAATGGGGAATCTTGGAATGACAGGGTAATTTTAACCTTCTTAAATGATGGATTTTTTTATGTCAATTTCACTTTAATAGACCTTCTAGATAATAGAACATTATACTTAATTAGTTCAGGAGTCGAAGTGATCTAACTGGTCTGGTGATAAGTATTGGAAAAAGAGAAAACCTTTTTTAATGTATACAAAATACTCAGACCAAATATTGGTAATACTCCTTATTATACATTGGCTTTTGCTACTTTATCTTGGACTTTCTCACTTTTTTTTTCGAATTTATCAATGCCGTGTTTTGGTTTAATATCTGGATTACATTGGACCTATTATTTAGCGCTAATAATTCTTTTTCTGACATTTTGTATCTCTCTCTCTGATGTAAATACTTTTAAGAAACTAATTTTTCTTGAAATCATATTACTTATTGTATTACTATATGCAACACCAAGTCTTCTTGAACGAACTCCTCGAATTACTTCAGGGTTTAAGTTTTACGGACATACAGAATATATTTTAAGAAATGGAATGATTTCACAAGAAAAGCTATGGTACCACGCATGGCCTGGCTTTTTTTATCTCTTTTCAGTGGTATTCACACTATTACCTGAATTAAATTACTTCTTTCTAATTACTTATTATCCTTTTATCTGGAGCCTTTTCACTTTACCATTCCTTTATACATTATTCTCATATGTTTCGAGAAAAAAAACCATCTCTCTACTTGCTATATGGGTATTTTATACATTAAATTGGGTAGGGCAAAATTATTTTTCTCCCCAAAGTCTAGCAATTATATTACTCCTCTTATTATCAATGTTTCTAGCGCGAATTGCCTGTAATGGAATTATTGAAGAAAAAAAGTCAGTAATAATAATTTCCCTTCTACTTATTACGCTTTTGTTAACACACATCCTTACAACTCTTTTCTCCCTTATACTTATTTCAATCGTCTTTTTATCTAAAGTATTTAAAAAAGGAAGTTTAAAAAATACTAAAATAGTAGGATTTATATTTGTAGCACTGATTATGCTTTCAGTATTTTTATGGTTATTGTGGGGAGGAGAAGTATGGTTTTCTGAAAATATTGGAAGTTTAGAAAGCATTATTCGCAGATTGTCAGAATTTAGATTTAGTGCAGTTTCAGAGCTTCAAAGTAGAT